>CAZCHZ010000001.1:0-47760 GCA_964498615.1 uncultured Legionellaceae bacterium
GTGTTGGTGTTGGTGTTGGTGTTGGTGTTGGTGTTGGTGTTGGTGTTGGTGTTTCTTGTGATACTGTATGTATACCGTATATATACTGTATCAATACTCTATTTTTTATAAGCTTAAGCTCTGATTCTATGCACTTTACAACTTTTGGAGACGTTGATCCATTAAATCGTTCCCAATTACGTATAGCTATCTCGTTTGTTGATTCAGAAAACATTATTTTATTATTTTCTGTAAAGAAATTTATATTTTCTGTTACTGTTTTTAAATCAATTCCTAAGTCAAAACATATTTGACGTTTAGAAATATCATAAACTCCACACTGTTTTGTTCTCTCATTTGTCAAAATATACAAATAGAAAAGTTTTTTTTCCGGACTTAAATCACATATAAAAGGATCACTCCAAAAAGTAGTATTTATTTTTCTGTAAATAGCCATATTATCTGCCTTTTATTTTATTCCAACAAATGCCGCAAAAATATCTAATAACATCATCCCTATGATTAACAATTAAACAAGATTTTTCCATTGCATCAACAACTTCATTTACATTTAATTTGACTATAAAGTTTTTAACAGATATTCTAAATTTTACACTTAATGTATAACCCTCAAAAAAACTTTCAAAAACTTGACATACATGGTCAATTTCAATATTAATAATATCTTTTTGCTTTTTTAATAGATTTTGATACTGCTTATATTGTTTTTTAGCTAAAATCATCTTTTCCATTTTAGTAATTAAAGTTTCTGGAATTGAATTCAGCTCTACACCTCCTTTGCCTCTGTTGCAATCGAAACAAGCAGTAATTAAATTATCAATATCATTTTTGCCTCCTTTACAAACTGGAATAATATGATCAACTTCCAGTGGAATTGAAGGCGGTTTAGCAGAACAATATTGACAAGTGAAATTATCTCGTTTAAATACCTCAAATCTTTTCTTTATACTGATTGGTGTTCTTTTAGGAGTATCCATAATATTAAAAACAAAACCCGATAAATTCTAGGTGTCCACTCCTATCATTTACCGGGTTGTTTAAGGTTAATTTACCTTATATTTTACCGTAGGTGGACATTCTACACTACAAATGTAGTATTTATTTTCAATTAACCAACATCATTTTCAAAAATATTTAAAGTTTTATGGTCTGTTTTTCTATTGGACTGTTGCTTCAATGAAAATTCAAGAGAAATCCATACTCTTAAAGGTCGTTGATGTGCCGATGGATTCTTACTTTTTATAGTTCTTTCAGTATCAAAAATCAATTTCAATTTCGATAGTTTTCTGAATGGAACGCCAAAAACACTTGGTTGTCTTGGTGGTGCATTTCCATCTTTGTAAAAAGCTTCTTTCAAATCATCGGATGTAAACGGCTTAAATTGATTTTTAACCCACATTTCCGCGAATAAAAACAATCTAGTGGCGTATTCCTTGTTATTTTCTTCAACTCGGCTTACAGCTTCGTTTGTGATTTCAAAATTTGTCATGATTCTAATGTTAGTTCTATTCCGGTAAATTCAAAAATTATATTTTGTAACTGATGTACATATTCAATATTTATTTTACGTTCAATATCAGATCCTATTAAACAATATCTTATCTGAAAGCATTTTTCATATGTTGAATACCATATTGAAATACCACAAATATCAAAAGTTATTCCTTGGTTAATCGCTCCGAATTTTAAAAGCCATTCTTGCGTTAAATACATTGGATTAATCATTTGCAATGTCATTACGTGCCTACCGTTATTATAATAAACAACTGCTTTTTCACAATTAATCGATTCGATAAATCCATAAATAGGTTCAAATTTGGCATTTATTCCAATGGATACAATATTATTAACCTTCAATTCTAATGCTTTCATAATTTAAATTTAAAAATATTGATATTCTTTAAAGTCATTGCATTCTTTTGGCATTGATTTTTGCTCTACTTCGTTACCTTTTTCATCTTCACCATAAAAAGCATTGCCATCGCTTTTGTTTTCTATAACTTTAGGTAATAGAAACTCATTTTTAAGAGAACAATAAAAGCCATTATATGTTTTTGTAATAGGTTCACCAGAAATATATTCGTCTTTGCCAATACCTAAAGTTATATTTTTTCTTATAAGATGATGGCAATTATTAAAACAAATATGATTATTATCCGGGTTATTCCAACAACATTTTTCATGCTTTTCCATTGCGTGTTTACGTTTTAATTCTTTTCCGCAATGATCACATTTATAAATTGTAATATTTTCAATTGTTTTCATAGTTTTTCGATTTCTTGTTTTACTTCCTCCCAATATTTAAGAAGTGGATTGATGACATCAATATATGGCCTTACTGGTGTTCTTAAAACCAAATGACAATCTTTTAATCCTAAATCAAATAAAGAATTAAGATTTAAAATAATTTCATCAACACAAATTAACGCCATTGTTTTTGGCGAAACATCATCTGTCATGAATATTTCATCTTCAAATTTTTCAAATAAATCCTTTGCTTTTTCTTCTGGTTTCATAAATATTGTTTTTCATTATTAATTCTTATTTCAATTTCCTGTAAAAAAACTAAATCATTCGGTTCCGGTAAATAAATACCAGCCTCTTTAGCGGAATAATCTCTAAATCGATCAATACACAATGTCATTTCTTCAGTATTTAATGATGCAGAACTTCTCCATCTTTCAATTTTTACAAACCCACCAAATTCACCTTCGTAAAAAGTATCAGGATTAACAATTTTTTTAAAAATTTCCTGTTTTGATTCTTCAATTGTATATCCTGTTTCTAATGCAAAAAACCCTAAAATTAAGTGTAAATATGAATTTTGTTTAATAGTCCTTTTAAAACGCTTTTCCTTCAATTCAAACACAGCACCTTTCTCGATCAAATGCTTTAATCTAACGGTTGCACGTTCAATGTCAATTGGTTTTTTGGAGTCGTAGAACATGATTTCTTACTTATTAATGAGTTAAATCCATTGTTTATAGAATCAAATTCTAAAATATATTTTGATTCTATTTTAAAAACTTCAGAATCAGATATATTTCCAGGCAATTCTTCTAAAACCTCAAATATCCATTCGCTTAATTTAGTTTTTCTTAAATAAATACCAAAAGGACTACTTGAATGTTGTAAGTGATTCCACCATCTGAAAAATGGTGCGTTTCTTGTTTTACCAATATAACATTTACCTGTTGATTTTTCAGTACATTTATAAATGTAATTTGGAGAATCAGATTTTATGTAATTGATATCATCGCCAATTTCTATTCCATCATTTTTAGACTTCAAAAATTCTTTTATACAATAATCATCATCACTTTTACAAAACCAAGCATCTAAACCAAAAAGCTTTTCAGATATTCTTGGCCTACTTATATAAGCGTTTTCATGAATATGTCCACATGAAGTACATTTCCAATTTCCTCTTGAAATTTGTTCTTTTTCATATTCATACAACTCAAATATTACAACATAAAAAAACTGTGCATCACTTTTCGTTTCTTTAGAAAAAACTTTGTTGTCTGGGAAAAATTGAGGATATTTATTTAAAAGAAAATCTTTTACTTCTTCTTTGTTTTCGGCCTCAATTAATCTTTCTTCGACAATATTAACAGAACTAAAAACGTTTTGCCAATCGTCCGAATTAATTGATTTTACAACTCTTATAAATGCTTTGTAATAATTCATAATTTAATTATTTTTAGATTCGTGTAATCTTAATACTTGAGAGCTTTCTTTTCTATTTTTGAAAATAAAATCGCGTGCTTGTTGTTCTGAAAGATGCGAGTTTTTCGCACCTATTTCGTAACAGAATTCACCCTTTTTTTGTTTACGTTCAATCTGTTTTTGAATAAAATCCTCACAATGATTTGATTCTATACAATACAAATCATATTCTTTTGCAGTGATTCCTTCCAAAGTTGAAGTGTCAGTTGCGTGAAAGGTTTTATGTTCATTTTTAAAGATACGATACCCATAACAAGGAACATCATGATACAACTTAAAAGCCGATATTGAAAAAATTCCATAATCATAAATAATACCAGGTTCTAAAATATCGATATTACGAATTCCTTCTAAATATTTAACCATCCATTCACCACATGCAACACGTAAAAGAGGCCTTTCAAAACACAATTTCTTTAATGCTGCAATATTTAAGTGATCACTTAAATGTTCGTGAGTTAATAAAACTAATTGAATTTCATTTTTGTATGGTTCAATTTTTTTATAAGGCAATCCTATGTCAATTAAAATTTGGCGATGATACAAAACTGCATTACCGGAACTTCCTGTTCCGATAATTTCGCAGATTTGTTTACTTACTTTTTCTGAGCTCATTAAATCTGAACTTTCTCAGTTAATAATTCTGGTTCTTTTTGCTCGATTATTTCAGCAACAACTTCCCTATGATTAATATCAATTGTTTCCGGTTCCGCATATAAATCCTCTTTTTCAGTATCAGTATGCATTTCGATAATTCTTTTGATTGTAGCGTTTATTAATGTTTTTTCATACATTTCACGTTCCCATGCCCAAAAACTGCCGCCTTTTGCTTTTGATTTATCCCTACGTTGTTCTAAATCTGCTTTTGTGTAATATTTTGGACGAATATCACCGTTATTTGCTTCAACAACACAATAACCCCCGGTGATTTCTCCTTTAAAAGTAGGAATGTGTTTGTCTATTTTTAACACACCATTTTCGTAATGCATTGCAAATTCATCTTCCGAATTAATTAAAATAGGAATGATGTCTTTTACATCACAAGTTCTTTTTGCTACCGCAACTAATCCTTGATATTGCCATCCAAAACGTAACGATTTACCAGTTGGTGAGTCTTTATCATTTTGAACAAAGAAATAGCAATGGTTTTTCTGGAAGTCTAATTGATTCGAAAACATTTTAAGAAATGCCTTTGTAACACTGATTGATGGTACTTTATCAATATCATCCATTGTTGACAATTTTTCCATTGCAAAGAAAACGCTTTCTTTATAGCTTTCCGGCAACGAAACAAACTTAGATGCTGACATTGATTCCATTTGCTTGATAACTTCTGATCTTACTTTTGTAGGTTCGTAAACCTGAACTTGATTTTCTTGTGGATTCATTTTTATTGATTTAATTTTTATAATTTAATTTACGCATTATTTTCCTTGCTTCTTGTGCAAGTATGCTTCCAGATTCTAAAATATTTTCTTTATTAGCATCAATTGAATTGAAGGCATTTATCAAAACTTGTCTTTGATGTTGCATTTCTTTGATTTTTCCTTCTAAAAATCTAGATGCTTCATCTAAATCTTTGCGTTGATCATTTAGAGACATCATGGCTAAATGTTTTTATAAATTATTCCCTCTCGTTTCATGTACTCGCCTAATAAACGCAATTTACTCATTGTTGCTTTTACTTCGAATTGAGCCACTTTTGTTTCTTCTTGAGGTGTTTCCACATTTGGTGCAGAAATATGAGTAGAAACAATAACTTTAGGTGGATTTGTAATTGGCGATTCCTGTTCAGTCGAAATCGGAGTTTCAATTACTTCAATTTGGCTTGCTTTTAAGTCATCAATTTTAACTTCAATTTCAGAATATTTTGCAGTAAAATCTTCTTTTGAAAGATTTTCAACATCATTTAAAGATACATAAATATCCGCATTATATTCGTATGAATTTGTGATTTCTACAAAATTTAAACCCAATTTTACCAAGTAATTTTTACGGTTTTGTGTTTGTTCTGCTTTTAATTTTGCAGCAGTTTGTTTTTCCGATTCTTTACGGTTTTTAACAGATGTAATTGCATTTGAAACATTGAGAGAAGTTTTATATTCTGTTAAAATTTCGGCTTCGAATTCAGTTGTTTTTATCAAGGCCAAATCATCAATAACCTTATTGATATATTCGTAAATCTGCTCTTTATATTTCTTTTCAGTAGTTGAAAGATTGATTTCAATTCCGAGTTTTTCAAATTCAATAAAATCGATGCTTTCTGATAAACATAATTCATCAAAATAAGATTTAACCGAATTTAATTTTTCTCTTTTAATTTTATCTTCTACTGAAGCGATTTTATCTTTCAACAAATCAACCGCTGCTTTATACTTATCTGAAATTTCAGTTTTATAAGTTGTTTCAAAAGCTAAATAAGGATTATTCACGCCTTCTTTAATAAATTTTCTTTGAGTTTCGAAATCGGCAAGCTCTTTGTTTAATTCAGCACGTAAATCTTTAAGAGATTTTACTGTTTCAACAGTTGCAATTTGCTTATCTAATTCTAATTCTTCGATTCTTTTAGAAACTTTTTTACCGGCTTCTTCAAGTTTATGTTGAATTATTGGCGATTGTACTAATGTAATTTGATTATCCATTTTTTTAATTATAAAGGTTTGTTATTGAAAATTTATAGTTTGATTTGTCCAATGAATTATGGATTCTAAATTGTTCTTTTGAAATTTCAGTTTTTAATTTCAATAATACTTTTAAATATCGTTGAAGTTTATCAGAAAATGAATATCGATGTTCTTGATTGGCCTCAACTAATCTTTCATATCGATTTTGAAGTGTATTTAAACGACTCATTTTGTTATTTATTAGTAGTTAAAGTCAATTTTCTTTGTGCCTCAGAAATATCAGCTTTCATTAAATTTATTTCTATCTGTAATGATTCAAGAATAGAGTATTTTAACGAAATCAAATCTTTTATTTCAGATTTTACTTCTTTTAAATCCATTTCACGATGTCTTTCATTTGAAATGAAAGTATAGTAAAGCGATGTTGAAATTTCAGAACATTCAATTTCTTTTTCCTTAATCTCTTTGTTGACTTTTTTAAGTCGATTCAAAGTTTTTTTGAATCCCTTAGAGTTTTGATGTTTTTTCATAATCTTCAAAAATTTCTTCATCAGTTAATTTAGTGTGTTCCCGAATAACATTTAAAATGTTATATTCCGTTAGTTTTGGACTTTTACGAATTGCCAGTGTTTTAACGCTACTATCTGCAACATTGTGAACATCCGAAATCTTTTTTCTAAGTTCAAGATTTGTTTGAATAATATCAAAAATCTTTTGTCTCATTATTTTCATATTGTATTTACTTTTTGTTGTGTACAAATGTAACACAAAATAATATTACAAAAAACAACGACGCGTTATTTATATTAAATCTAAATTACTTAATTATTTTTTGATTTGTAGTTTAAAATCAAATTGTATTGTATATTTGTCTCAGCAATAAAGCGAAACACTAAAATTAAATATTATGAAAAGAGCAATTAAAAATTTAATCACTCGATTATTATGGGATTCAATCTCAACCATCATAGAGGAAACAAAAGAAACTCCAGTTGTAGTATTTTGGATTGACGGTTACCCAGTAGAGGCTAAAAATATGGGTTTTGTTCCTCCGATAAATTCAGAGGTTAAAATATTTGACAAAGGGGGATCAAAAATGTTTAAGGTTGAGATAATGGAAGTATCAGGAGAAACCGGAATGCAAATTGATTTGTACGGAAAATTCATTTAATAACTAACAATCCCCAGAAATGGGGATTAAAAACATATATCATGAAAAAACAAACAGCATTTTTATTATTCGGAATTTTTATTTCTTCAATTGGAGCTTCTTATAATTTAGGAAAATTAAAAGGACTAAATTTTGTTGAGTCCAACACAAGAACCGACATCGCAATACGATACCTTAAAATCATAGGTAATCCATTAACAGCGGAAGAACAATGTGTGTTTGATAGAGTTGTTTATAATGATTCAACTGAATGTAAATAATTAAAAAATGGCACCAGAGAAACCTTTAATCGAAATTGCAATTGAGACTTTGAAAGCGGAAGTGAATTTACTTGAGAAAAAGAAAAATAAACTTACTTCTGGAGAAAATTATTTACAATCACAAATCAAAAAGGAAAAAAGAAAGAAAATTTCTGGACAACAAATGATATTAAGAAAAATGCTTAGAAAACTAATAAAATTATAGTTATGAAAGAATGGAAAGGAACAAAAGGAGAATGGATTTCAAGAATTCAATATTCTGACGGAGGATTGGTAAGCACAAAAGAATGTGATATAGTTACTGTGCATGGTTATGGAAATTTGACAGAAGAAAAAGCAAATGCAGTGCTTATCGCAGACACTGGAAACACAATTCAAAAATGCGGATTGATGCCGTCGGAACTTTTGATGCTTGTAGAATATTACAAACAAAAAAGCAAATTACTTGAAATAATTGATTCTGAAAGTCCATGTGACCCGGATATTACTGAAGGACAAATAAAGGCTTATGCTAATTATCAAAATTTCTTAAAAACAAACGAACTAATCAATAAAATAACTGAGTAACAACTAAAACCTCGCTTGTATAGGTAAAAGCTAATTTACATCATGGAGCAATTAATTAAAAACTTAAAATTAACAAAAGAAAATACTCAAATAGAAATCGAGCAATTACTTTTAAATACTCAAGATTTTAGCCAAAATTATTATCTGATAAAAAGAATGAATACTAATAGTTACGCTGAAGCTGCTGAAAAGATATACAAAGAACTGCAATCTAACTAAAACCAACTAAAATGGAAATAAAACTTATATCAATGGCGGCGTATGTTCATCAAACTGTGGAAAAAGAAAAAAGTCATTCATGGAAATTACAATATATATGGGATTTTGCCGATTTCCTAAAGAAATCCTTAAACCTCGGCATGTTCATTCCTGCAAAGTTAGTAGATGGTGTTTGGGTGGTGTTGGAAGAGCCGATTGACAATACTTGCAAAAACTGTGACCATAAAGAAGCGTTTGATATTTGCTGTCATTTTGAAGAATACCAACAAGCCAAATCAAACGTAATTTTTGAAGGGTTTGAAATAGAATACTTCAATTATGGTGGTGATGTTAGCAATGAATCATCTTATCAAATAATTTCAAAAGAAACAGATGTTCAAATTTGTATTTATAAAGCTCAGCCTGATTATTTTATTTGGAACTATAAAACCATCGAAGACCTTATTCCATACAATTTAACATTAACGCCTGAATGGGCAGAAAAATTAGGATTATGAAAAAGCCTTTAAAGGTTGTTTGGTTTTCGTGTGGTGCGGCTTCGGCAGTTGCAGCTAAAAAAACTATAGAAAGAGATAGTGATAATTATCAAATATTAGTAGTGAACAATCCAGTAGCAAATGAGCATTCAGATAATTTACGTTTCTTAAAAGATGTTGAAAAATGGATAGGACAAGAAATTATTTCGGCTACAAATCCTAATTATCCATCATGTAATATTGTTGATGTTTTTGAAAAAAGAAAATATATTAGCGGAATAAAGGGCGCGCCTTGCACTCAACAATTAAAAAAAGAAGCTAGATATATTTTTGAAAAATCACACGATATACATACTCATGTTTTAGGATTTACGGTAGATGAAAAAGCCAGACACGAAAGATTTACAAAATTTGAAAGAAGTAATGTAGACCCAGTACTTATTGATTTAAAATTAACCAAACAAGATTGTTTTGAAATACTTTTGGATGCTGGGATAAAATTACCTGAAATATATAATCTAGGTTTTCCTAACGCGAATTGTATAGGATGCGATACTTATACAAATAAATTAGAAGATAATAATTCAAAAGGAATTGATTTATGTACTGAGTGCAATAATTCTTTTGAAGATAAAACTGGATGGTGTTCTATAAATTGCTGTATAACCGGAAATTGCGATCAAACTTGTTAATTATGAACGATTCAACATTCAAAAGACTAACATCTTCATTTACCCAACACTTTGACGATTGTGATTGCGTAGATTTACGAGCCGGAACACAGATTGAAATATTCGCCTGGCGTCATGATGGATTTAAACTTCAGATAGAAAACGGATCATTTACTGAGGAACAAAAGAACGTATTGCAAGCATTGATTAATAATGCCGTGAGTACATTAGATGATCATTTCAAAGAAGTGAACCAAAAAAAAGAAGATTATGTAGACCCATACGAATACAATGGAGTACGAAGAAGTGATTTTTATTAATTAAAAACTAAATTATTATGAAAAATTGGAAAGGAACAATTGGGAAGTGGTGCATTGCTGGACATGCTATTAAAACAGGATTTGGAGAATTTATATGCTCTGTACCTACTTGGGAGCATGGAGAAAAAAAAAGTAATCTCGAACTAATAGCTGACGCAGGCAACACAATTCAAAAATGTGGTAAGTTGCCGAGTGAACTTTTATCTCTTGTTGAATATTATAAAGAAAAAAGTGAGTTATTAGAGATAATAGATTCTGAAAGCCCATGCGACCCTGACATTACTGAAGGACAAATAAAAGCTTATGCTAATTATCAAAAATTTTTAAAAGCAAACGAACTAATCAATAAAATAACTGAGTGATGGAAAAAGAAAAGTATAAATTTCAAAAACAATCAATATCAGAACAAATAAATTATTTTCAAAATCAACGTAGGGATTTAGATTCTAAGTATATTGAAGAAAATAAAATGTTCGAAATTGGTGACAGAATAATGGACGATAAGCAAAACTTTGGATATGTATATGGGTTTGAAATTGATTACGCCGATGATGTAAGGCCAAAAGCTTATAAAGAGAAGAAAGACGGCACGCCATCAAAACACTCGATGTATATTTCACATTACAGTAGCGTAATTTTAGCAAACAAAGAAGACTAAACCCAACTAAAATGGAAAGAAAACTTATATCAATGGTGGGAAAAACATTAACGCCTGAATGGGCAGAAAAATTAGAATTATGAACATAATTTGCTTTCTAGGCGTACATAAATTTATTATTTTGCATAAAACAAGAACATATTTAGACAAAACAGTATTAAAAATGTCCGCTAAACTAGGTAATTATAATACCCAAAGAATAGAAGAACACTATGTTTGTAGATTTTGTAAAAAAGAAAAAGTAACAAGCTATAACGAATAATTAACCAAATGAAAACAGACAAGCAAAAAGCGATTGAAGAAAAACCAAAAATTACATTCATTGTAGGAGGAAAAGGCGCGGGACAAACTGCAAAAGCAACCGCTTGGTATGAAAACAGATTATATTCAATTCAAAATGAATTATCAAAGTTTGAGTTAATTCGATTATATAATTTTGAAGTTATTATTTTTGATAATCTAGGAAATTTAGATGATGATAAAATACAAACAATCCTAGAAATAGTAAAAACAAAGAATATTCCTGATGTTATTTTCGTTTGTGAATCTACAGGAGGATTATTTGGCATATTAATGGATAACGGAATTAATTTCAATATAGTTCCCTGCAAAAAGTTTAACCCAATAAATAACTAATCATTATAACAAAAAGGCTCAAACATCCCTGCTTGAGCCTTTTTTAATTACAACAATGATTCAGGATTTATTTCCAATTCATTGAAATAATCTTCAAGCATTTCATGAGCTTTAGCCAAATATTTCAAATGCTCTTTTCCTGTTTTATTTTCCTTCAGTTCTTTTTCAGCACATTCAATTGTTTTGTGCATCAATTTTACAGCTATCATTTCAGAAAATTCCAAAGGATGTTTTTCGAAGAAATCTTTTAAATTTGCCATGACTTACTATTTAACATTGGTTTGTTGATTTGCTTGATTTCCTGAAGCAGCCATAGTCCCGAAATTAATAACATCCTGAGTATTTCTGTTCAATTGATTGAATGATCCAAAAATAGTATCAAATCTTCTAATATTATCGAAATCTCTTTGGGTTTGGATTTGCGATTGCGCTTGTAATTGAGCTTGTATATTACTATTGTTATTGATATTCTCAATTTTAATAGCATCTATATCGCCTCTACGTCTTTCACTGTGTAATTGATCTCTTAGGTTATCAATTTCAGTTTGATTAATTCTAGCCAAAATAGCAGCTGTTTGTGCAACTCCAGCAGCTTCAATATCATCAAAACGTTTATCATTTACAATAGCAAATGCGGTTGCTTGATCTTTAATTGTCTGAGTGTTGTTGGCAGATTGAATGGCAGCTGCATAAAATTGTTGAAGATTTGTTTTTTCTGCATCACATATTGCTGCTGCTAAAGCCCTACTCTCTGAAACAGTAGTGTCTTTTGCATTTGTGATAGCAGCTAAAGTGGCAATTTCTTTAGCACAATTACCATCATTTTCTCGATGATCTCTTCGTCCATCTAAATCACCGATGCCTTTTAATCCTAAAAGGCCAAATAATCCTAGCCCTCCAAAGCCTCCACTACCAAATCCGAATCCACCGAATCCTGGTCCAACAGAATTAAATTCTGAACTGTTCTGTAACATAATTTTAAATTTTATTGTTTATAATACAACAAAACTATTGCAGGAATTTTGCACTTTTGTAAGAATAAACGACTACTTTTATGAACGTAAAATCTGAATTATCAACAATATTGGTTGCTATTGGTAAAAACACTAAAAAATTAAGGTTAGAAAAAAGAATCACCCAACAAGAATTAGCATATAGGTGTGATATGGACAAATCAGGAATATCGAACATTGAAAGATTTAATTATTCAAATATTACAATAGGGACATTAATAAAAATATCGATGGTATTAGAATGCAATATTGTTGATTTAATGAAATAAAAAAGCCACTCAATTACGGGTGGCTTTTTTTCTTAAAGTATTGTGTGAACTCACCTTTATGAATCCCCATTGCATAAAGCTACGGGATGAGGATTCACTTTAATATTTTCTGACTAATCCTAAACTTGCAATCTTAGTGCTTTGAGTTCCTGAAGGTGTGACTACTACTCTGTAATATTGAAATGGAGACGCAATTATCGGAAAAGCACAAGTTTGACTGGTAACATTTGTTAAGGTAAACGCTGTAATTCCAGCAATATCCACATAATTTACACCATCTACAGATCCTTGTGGCTTTACAGTACCGGCTACAGTACCTGAGATTTTTGTTAATGTAGATTGGATAGTAAAATGCACATTTGAACCGTTTACAATAGCATACTGATATTTTACAATACTGTCTGTAATTGTGTCGGTTGCAACATGTGTAGGAGCAGAAAGTAAATTACCAACAGCTGCGTAGGTGATTTTTGGACCAGTAACTTGTGCAATAGATCCAATGCCAAACATCAAGACTAAAGCAAATAATAATTTTTTCATGTTTTTAAATTTTTTAAGTTAATTAATAAAGTGTAAAAATACCAAATTTTTATACAAAAATGATGTTTTTATATTTTTTATAAAGATACCAAATGATAATAATCAAAATTAAAATCCACAAATAGCTAAATATGCTAAACTCTCGGTTAGTTGTTTTTGTTTTGACTGCCTCTTTTGTCTGTTCCTTTTTTTGACTTGTTTTAATTGTTTTGTCTGCGCTTTTTTCATTTATAGAAGTATTTATATTGTTTTGGATAGATGATGCTTTATTCCTTGTTGTTTTACGTTTTGTAGTTTTAGTATTTCCCAACTCTTTGCCATCGTGATAAGCTGGTTTTGTTTTGTCATCAGCTTCAATAATGGTTTCTTCAATTATCTCGTTTTTAACTGAATCAATTTTTGTGGTATTTTCAATTTTGATGTTTGCATCAATAACCACATCGTTTTTTAAAGTTTCTGATTGCTCAATTTTTGATTGCTTTTCCTGTTTATTAATTTCCGATTTCCTGGAACCGCAACTAATTAATAACAGGATTGATAATATTACTGATAGCTTTTTCATTTTGTTTTTGTTGTATTACGTTTCTAATTATTATGCAGTCGTTCCACATTTCCTCTTTTTCAAATACCAATAAAGCACATTCTAAATCTTGAATTGTTCCTTCATTGCACCAATCAATAAATCGTTCTTCAGTTTTAATCAGTGATCTAATCCATAAAGGATTAATTAATTCTTCGTATGCTTTTATTAGATTTTTCATATAGATAAAATTAAAAATTAAACACAGTCAAATTACATAGTTTTTTATTTATTCACAGATTTCATTTGAAACTATTAAAAGCAGATTTAAGTTTTAAATCATATTTATTTTTATAATAATAAACACCATTATAAGCTCTAGCAAATCCAGCAAAATCCTCTTCTCTCATTTCATCATCTAAATGGCTATTTACAATGTAATTCACAAATAAATCTAATTGAGAATCCTCACCGTTTGACATTTTATTTATGAAATCTTGAATAGATATACACCCGCATAATTTATAATTATTTCCTAAAATTTGAAACATCCCCCAACTTGCCGATTTTAAAGCTGAATCTCTATCAATATTAACTGCTTTTTGCAATCTTAGGTGTTGTTCAGATTCTTTACCGTAAGGTTTTGTCCCCCATGTTGGATAGCATATATCTGAAATTATAGGTTTAATACCTTTAGCTTTTAATTCTTTCCAAAAAACATGAGGTTCAAAAAGAATTTTAACTTCTCCATTTGACAAAAACCCACTGTCTTTACCTTCAATTTCCTTAACAGCTTTGACCATAGCTACCTTACAACCTATTTTTTTGGCAGCTTTAATAAATGATTCTTCAGTTATTTTCGTCATGATTTATAGATTTATTTTTATATAGTTTAATTTGTTTTTCCTGGATTTCAAGTTGCAATTTTAAAACATAATTCTCTTTTAATCGAGTTTTATATTCAATTTCCTTTCGTTCATCAATTTTTTGTTCTGGAATTTCTCTGGATTCATTTTTAAAACCAAACCATCCAAGCCATCCAAATACAAAAACTATAAATATTATACTAGCTGTCTTCATTTTTTTTGCATTTCAAGTTGTTCCGTTCTATCGCGTAGTTCTTCAAGTTTTTTCGCTTGCTTTTCCACATAGAATAAGTGCCTTTTATTATCAATATCATGATTTTTACGCTCGGTTTCAAACGCTTTCTGAAAATAATCGCGCTCACTAGTAATTCTAAGCTTATCCCCGAAACAGTCTCGATCATTTTTATTGATAAACCCATAAATTAAATAGCATAAAATTACTATAATTACAATGTTTCTTTTATTCTCATTTATTGTCGTAATCCATTTCAAAAAACCCAAATATACTTGCATAATTTATAAAGTATTAGGAATAAAAATAGTATGTAAAAAACGGATTTAAACCATGTTTTCTTGTATAGATCATAAAATATTAAGAACAATCCAAGACCATAAAAAAGAGACTGAAACAATATATAATAATTGTCATCTAATTTAAACCATTTATCAACTAAATTTAAAATATTTATTAATACGCAAGTTAGTAAACATTTCTTAGAAAGCAGCCCCCAATTTTCAGAAAAACCGTACAAAATAACACACATCAATAAACTACAACAAGTAAGCTCTTCCCACGCATCAAAAATTTCTTTATATAATTTGAAATAAGAAAAAACAAAGCAGATTTCGGCTTCCAATACCAAAAATAAAGGAATATATTCAACTTTGCTTTTTATTTCATTTCTTAAATTCATTATGGACGCGGACGCGGTTTAGTTGATTCAATAATTAAATCAACATTTTCTGCTTTATCTAAAATCTCTTGAGCCTTGTCTAAAGCAGTTTTTTCTTCTGAAGTTTCTTCTTTTCCGATAATTCTTTGTAATTCTCCCATTTTTTTATTCTGTTTGTTTATTAATTGAATCCGATATTGTTTTGTCTTTGTCTGAAGCGCTTTTTGAGTTTCCAAAATAATATTGTAGAACATTAGTCATTAAACCGACTATTGCGATTTTTATATCGCTACTTGAGCTATTGAATAATAATCCGTATAAACCACCAACTATAATTGTCAAAGCTATAATGCCGGTAATATTTGCTTTTAAAAATGCTTCTTTGTAGCTCATATTTCTAAATTTATTGAGTTTTTACAATGTTCTTTATCTATTGTATCTAGTATCCAACACAATACTTTTCCCATATTGGATAATGTTTTGTCTCTTTGATTTTTTCCAATCGCCGAACTAATAGTTTCACACTCTTTTCCGAATTCATAACCATTTTCTTTTCGTAGAAATTTATTCCATGTTGTCCGAAACTCTCTATTTGCAAAAATATCCATTGATAACGCTGTGCTTCTAAAATATCCTTTCTTCCAAACTACAATATAGTTGATAAAAGTCAAAGGTAATAATAAAATATACGCGATTAAAAATAGTATCATACCAATTCTGCTAAAATTCCTAATAATACTGTTGTTGTTGACCCTGATTGTGTTGGAATTTCTTTGTTTAAAGTTTCCCTAACTACATAAATTCCATTTTCTTGATATGGATGATTTGCCGCAGCATCCTCTAAAATCAATTGAAATGCGTTTTTATTTCCAACAGCAATATAATCATCGATATTTGCTTTAAAAAAAGCATATAAAAAGCCAAATAACAGGGGCTGTTGACTTTTGAAATAAGTAAGAATTCTTTCTCTTTGTTCTTTTAAAATAGCTTCTTTATCGTCAACAGATAATTCAACTTGCTTTGTCCAAGTATCAATTGCATTTCCTCCAATATTAAAAAGCTTTACAACCTTTACAACACCTTCTGAATAATTTGAATCAAGTTCAAACCAGTATTTTGTAGTTATGGACCAAATTAATTGACCATCCTTAGTATATTTTTTTTCACCTTTAAGTCCTTTATCAGAAATAGGCTCTAATCTTTTTATTCCAGGCAAATTGTCCAATTGAAGTAGCTGATGATCCATAAATTTTAATGCTGGATATTTTTCATGTAAAGCAATTTTACTGTTTACAATTTCCTGAAGTTCTTCTTCTGTTGGATCAGGAATAATGATAGTTTCATATTCACCACTTACTGGTTGAACTAAAGTTTCTTCGTAGCTTCCATCTTCTCTATAAATTCTATATTTTGTCATAATTAAAAACTATTTAGCCAAGTTGGTTTTTTAACTCCAAATCCAATTCTGCTGATTCCTAAAATATTTCTGTTTGTGCCGGCTGTCTGTATGCATCCCATCACGCTACAATGCATTATAGCAGATGATGCCGGAATGTTTGAAGTTAATGTAGTATTAAGCATTACCGTTCCATCGTGTTTTACTATTTTAACATTTACCAAAGAAGAACTAATTACTTCAATCATAAAATAATAAGGTATTTCACTACTCAATGCAGTAGAATAAGTCAATGTTGCAGAAGATGTTGATGTTCGAGTTCCAGCACTTGCCGATTTAAACAATGCTGTTGAACCTGTAATTTCCATATAAATACCATTTGTATGGTCTGTAGGCATATTTGTTGAACTACCAAAACCCATTCTAATTAATGTATCAGCACTTGAGTTGTCATAGATACAAAAACTTCCGAAAACGGTTAATCCTGGTTGTGTTTTTATAGCAGTTCCTCCATTGGCCGAAATTGTGATATATCTATAACCCCCATTAGCGGAAGTACCAGAACTATAACATAGGAAATTCATAAATCCTGGCAATGCCGTAGGGCTATTTATGTCATTTGCTATATTACCGCCATTTGCTGCATATCCGCCTAATGCTCCGACTATTTGATGCGCACAATTAAATATTGAAGGATGCCATGAGCTTTGTTGAATATCTTCTCCGGCTGTTAAATCACCACTCCCTAATAAACTACTTCCGTTTACTGTTTTTATATTGGTTCCAGAAACTAAAATAGTTTGATATAAAGTATCTAAATAAGTTTTTAAATATGCTTTAAAATTTGTTAATGAAACCTTCTTTTGCTTATTACTATCAGCACTATCTACAATTGAAAGGCTATCAGCGTCAACAGGAGTTGTTTTTCCAGTCAATCCATTAATGAATGATCCAAAGTTAACATCGGTTAAAATAGCCTGATATGTTGTCGCTATGTTATCAATTAAGTATTTAATCTTGCCAAAAGCAGTCAATAATGTATCAGATGAGGTAAAAGTTCCTGAAGCAGCGGATAATCCGCTTAAAACTAAAGCCAATCCTCTAGCAGGTGTCCAATATAAATTTGTACTTCCTTCAGGTAATGCATCCGTTGTTGAAGCTCCAGTTGCGTTTCCTTTTACCCAACCTTCATTAGCATCCCAAATATATTCTAATGCATCAGTTCCTGAACCAGTATCTACAATTGCATAATCACCATCATTTGATGTTGGATGTGCTGATTGCAAATTGGCTAAACTTGTATATTTACCTTTGAATCGATCATTGTAATCGGCAGTATCTAATTTTAAATCTAACTCTGATTGAAGTCCATTTACATTATCTATTTCAAAGTTTGTTTTACCAATGAATTCTAAAAATAATCCTGTTGTTTTTATAGCTAAAAACTCAATTACTTCGTTTGGCTGCAAAATAAGATCTTCTTCGTTTGGAAATTTAAATTGATAAGGTAGGGATCCACCAGATGATAAATGTTCAAGCGTTATAGGGGTAGCCTGATAATTTTTAAAAGCGTATTTTTTGTTTTGATAAATAGTTGTTGTATCTAAATCAATCGTTTGAATTATTGTAACGGTCCCGGTTAAAACACATATTGCTCTTTGATCTACAAAAGAAAAATCAATAGTTCCTGAAGAGGCATCGATTATTTCTGTTTTTTCATCTTTTCTAATAAAATCAAATCCGGTAATTGGAACGTCTGGATCGCCAATAGTTGAATCTGTAACTATTACTTGAGTGATATAAATCGTATTATCCGGAATTGCCGGAGCAACTGCGATGCCTCCGCTTTCATTCCCTTGAATAGAATAAATCACTCCATTATCGTCCGCAACAATTATATCTATTCTCGTGAAATCAGTTGCGGCAAACGGGACGCCTATTGATGTATCAGTAGAAGTCGAATAATTTACACCGTCTATTATCCATCCTGCCGGTGGTATAGTTAAAACATTTGAAGAAATTGGTGGAATATCACCAATAAATAATAATCGATCTGTATTGCTATTCCCAAAAGCATCCATTAATTGAGAAACAGTAATACTTTCAGAAGTACCATTTCTGGAAACATGGATTTTAGAACTAGAATTTAATGATGATTGAACTGGAAGCTCATCTATCTTTTTACCGTTTGAAATCATTGAATTAACAAGCGTAATCAACTCAAGTACTTTAGCATATACAATTTGAAAATCCATTTTATACGATTTAATTTAAACAAAAATAAGCATTTTTTATTATTTAGAATGGATATAAATTGCGTTTTAACTTTAAAATTTAAATTGTTAGTTGTATTTTTACATTATGGGATTATTTTTATGGTTGATTTTTATAGGATTTGTATTAATTCGAGGTGGTTGGATTATAGGTAAAAGTGTTGGTAATACTATATTTAATCCAGAAAATAAATCAGTTTATATTGATAAATCAGTTACAATTAATCACATTCAACATCACCATACTCACAAACATCAAAACTTAACTGTTATTGATGAAGAAACCCACAAAAGAGGATTAGATAATTTTAACTTAAATTAAATGGAAGCGAAAAATTACAGGATAGGAAACTATATTCAATATAATAATGAAAACAAAAGTATTGGACAAATAACAACTCTTGTTTCTGATTATGTTTCAGGATTGGATTATTGTCAAATTGATTTTGTTATCAACAAAAAGCATTGGTTGATTAATGTTCATCCCGTCCCATTAACAGAAGAATTATTGTTGAATATTGGGTTTAAAAAGGATAAATATAATATGTATAGTATAGAATATTATAATAAACGGGATGATATAAATTATACAGTAGAATACGAATTCAATCCATGTACAAAACGATTGTGTTCTTATGAAACTTGTATTGTTGGAATAGGATGTGAGTTTTTACATGAATTACAAAACTTACATTTTACTAGAACTGGGGAAGAATTAGAATTTAAAAGTTAGTTGTTAGTTTTTTATAATTTGTTTGGTAAAGCCTAAATATTCCCGTATTTAGGCTTTTTTATTTAGAATAAATATAAATAACAACAATTTAGTAAATTAATTTTGAAATATAGTTTTAAATCAAAATAAAGTTTGTAGGTTTGTAGGGTAAAACTTAAACAATTAAAATCATGGAAACAACAATCTTTATTTTATCAGCAGCTTTAGTTTTCTGTATTATCTATATTCGAATTCTAAAAAAAGAAAACAAGATTTTAATAACTGAAATCTTAGAGTGTGAAAAATTAATTCCACAAATAAAAGAAACACTAAATTTACAGAAAAATTTAGCCAAAACATTTGAGGCTGGATATGATTATTTAAAAAACAAAAATTGATATTATGAAAACAACATTTACACTTTTAGCTTTAATGCTAACAACAATTTTAACAGCGCAAACAGTTGTTAATTTATCGGGAATGAATTCAGACATTATATTAGGAGAAGATTGTTCATCAAGTCAACCAATGACAGAATTTGTAGCTAATGGAGATTTGAATTTAAACGGATATACTTTGCATTTGAGAAATGCTCATTTAAAAGTAAACGGAAACATTAATGGAAATGGCTCTGTTGTAGGTTGCGGGGTAAGTAAAATATGTAAAACTGGCTCGATACAAAACAATCCAAATATCGAACATAATCTATTAGTAGATTGTTCAGTATTGGACGTAGATTCTTTTGAATCTATTGACAGTATCCCAAAAAATATTGAATACTCACTCTATAATTTAATGGGTCAAGAGATTTACAAAGGAAATACAAGTTTACTATACATTCCTTTGAATCAAGTTGTTATTATTAAAGTGGGTGGTTTTCAATCAAAAAAAATATTTGTAGAATAGCTTTCCTATAACGGTTCGCAACTACACGTATGTTGCGTAAAAGTATAAAACTATCTTTTGATTTAACACGAAATTGAAAGGTACAAAACCATAATTAAATTAATCACAATGTAGCAATAGCGTGTAGTTGCTGTTATAACTCGTTTTTTTATGAATATAGATGTAAATGATATTGTAATTGCTAATGATAAAATAGTGCAATATTTAGGAAAAGAAATGGAAAATGGTGCTGTAGTTCAAGACATACACTGCCGAAAAGAATTAATACACGTTGCTTTAATTAAAAGAAAAGCAAATAAAGACGAAACTAAATGGTTTTTCGAAAGAACTGAAAACTCTCAATTTGTACTGCCATCGGGAAAATGAGTTATAACTTATTAATTGTAATTATCAATGTGGTAATAAAACAACAAAATAAATGATAGAAGTTACCACATTATATGAATTAGGGTTTTATTTTAAAGATGTTCCTTATGGATGGAAGAATAAAAAATTATTCAGATTGCCATATCAAAAAAACAATCGTAATTATTCATTAAAAGAAATCCCTTTTTATTGTTTTAAAACAACTTTAGTTGCAAACATTCAAAGAGAAAAATTAACAAAAAACAGACTTAAAAGCTTAACAAAAAATATAAATATTTTAATAACAACTTATGAGGCATCAGATTGCCCTTTTTAAATTATGAAAAAACTATTATTATTCGCATTTCTAGTTATCAGGATGATGGCAAATGCACAGACAGAAACAGGTCAACATTGGGGGCAACGAGATAAAGCATGGTACCCATTTGCAACATTAGGATTTGATGCCAGAAATTGTATTGATGGATCTAAACCAACTCAAGGACGTGCCGAACTAGACTTTCAGGTAAAATTAGGTGCAAGAGCAAATCACGTAGAAGTATCTATGACTTATGAAAGATTTCAAGCAATAGATTTTCAATTCTATGGAGTAAATGTAAACTACGTTACAGAAATAGCAAAAAACACCGATATTGCATTAGGTATTGAAGGTGGTAGCGTTGTTAGATGGGGTAATTTTAATTTTATTACGGGCGGTGCCAATCTTGAATTACGATATGAAATTAAAAACAGTCATATCATATTAGGATTACAAGGCAATGCAAGAGTAAGACCGGATATATGGTATAAAGATGCTAAAATGCCTATAACTAAATCAGGTTGGGTAAATGTGACTTACAAATTTAATTAGAATTATGAAAGCACTTTCAATTAAACAACCTTGGGCTACATTAATTGCTCACGGAATTAAGGATATTGAAAATAGAACATGGAAAACTAAATTTCGTGGTCGAATTTATATTCATGCATCAGCAAAAGAGGTTCCTGATAAAGATTTCTCGTTTTCTAAAGAGCAACATTATGTTATTCACGAAAACGCTTATGATGCGGATATATTAAATGCTGGATTAGATAAATCCGCTATCATTGGCGAAGTTGATATAATTGACTGTGTAATCAATCATCCATCCATTTGGGCTGAGCAAACAAAAGTTATCGGACAAACTATCGAAGGAGATCCTTTATATTCCGGGAAACCGATTTACAATTGGGTTTTGGATAATGCAGTACTTTATGAAAAACCAATTTTAAACATAAAAGGCTCTTTGTCATTTTGGGAACCAAATCCAAATACTGTTTGTATGAATTGTGGTAATGATTTTTTTGGACATGAGCCACAATATTGTTGTAATGGTAGAGATTGTGGATGTATGGGACAGCCTACCGAACCAGTAGTATGTTCTGAAAAATGCTATAAATTAATAATGAAATCATGAGTAAAAAGAAAAACTATTACCAGGTTCACAAAAACAAAAAACCAAAAAAGTTAAAAAGGAAAAAACCTAATTTATTGGTTTTGAAATCCAATATTATTTCAATGCAATCATCTATTCAACATGCAATTATTGTTTCACAAAATTTTCCACAAAGTTTTAATTCAGTGAATGAGAAAACAAAATTAATATCGGATAATGTTATAAATTGTGCTAAAGCTTTAGGAAATTTACATGCCGAATATATAAAACAAAAATATTTAAATAAAAAAGCCTCGAAATAAGAGGCTTTTTTTACGTATTAATATTCCATAAAACCTGCTTCATGTTCCAATAATCCTGGCAACATAACCGAACTTGAATTAGCATCAAATTGTCCACCACTTTGACTATTATAAACACCACCGGTTTTCATCATATTAGCAGTTAATGCATAAAGATTTGATTCTCCTAATGGACCTTCAGTTGCGAAATCACCATTCTTCACATAACCTATTCCTTGAATTCCTACTATTTCGCTAGATAATGCTTGTTTCATTTTACGCCAAATTTCCTTAGTTGTCGGTTCAAACGCAAATTCTTCGTTTTCATATATTTTAGCATTCAACAAAATAGCATCATCATCGGTTTGGTAAATTTCAGAGTTGTTTTCATCTTTTCCTCGGATCACGATATATGGCTGTCTTATTAAATGTTCAATACCGGTACTATAAAGAATGTCATTGTTGTCAGTATTTTTATATCGTATTTCTAAAACATCTTCGTGTTTTACTTTTATCCAAATTTGCTCGCTTAAATGGATTATTTCATCAAAATGAGTATCTGTTACGTTAATTCTGACTCTTATGTATGAATCAATGTAATCAACCATATCAATAGTAAACTCATAAACTTCATATTCTTCACGATTGTAAATTGAACCTACAATAACATTAATTTCTGGTCCAGAATAATTATCTGAAATAATAATTATATCAGCGTTTTTAGATTCATCAAAAATTATATCTTCAATTAAAAACCAAGTAGCGCCTATTAAAATATAATTTCCGGTTACAGCCCATTCAGGCTTGCCGCCATTCAATACAAATGTAGATATTGGAACATTAGTTGTAAAATCATAAATATTCCCTGAAAGAAAGTATATGCCCGTTTTACCAGAACCTAAATCAAGCTTCCTAGCATCTAATTTTTGTTTTCTTCCAATATAATCTGTTTTTTTAATTACCGGAACTGTTATTTCAGACAAATCCTCTTTAATAACTACTGCAGTATTAGTTTCAAAATTTGACTTAAATTGGGTTGTGATAATATCAGCAGTTTGAAACTGTTGAACCTCTTTAAATTTACTTGCTTTAGGCACATCAACCTCACAACTCAGTGTATTTTCATCTGTTTTATAATTTCCAGAATCACCCCATGTGATTCTATTTGCAAAACGAATTGAATTAGCTTTACTTATATAAAATGATGGGAAATAAATTCCAAATTCAGTGACTGAAAAATCTTTATTAAATGAACATCCAAACTCGTCACGGACATAAAGTGTGTAATCATTAACCGCTAATCCATTGAAAACATTTGAGCTTTGCCATATTGAATTGTCTAATGAATATTCTAAATCAACATCCCCATAAATATTATTTGTATCTTGAACAATAACTGTTGCGCCATTTGGGCTATTATTAATCTGAATATTAAAATTTCCAACTGCCAATAATGGAGGTGAAACAATCGTTTCGCTTAAAGTATCTCCATCAGAATTTTCAGCTTCAACAATAAATGAAATTCCTCTCAAAACTTCTATTTGAAAAGGATTATCTGTATTTCCTGTGATAGTTTCCGGGCTTGTAATATTTACAGCTAAATCGCTAGTAGTAATATCTACTAAAACACTTGTGCAAGGAGTAGCTGATGCCGAAAATACATATGAATCAATTTTAAAAGGCGTTAAACTACCGTTATCAATAACAAAATTAATGCTTGGATCATTAGTGTATGGTGCTAATATTCCATTAACAAAGAATTCAGTTAAAAAACCACCATTATTATCCGCAATAATAGTAACCTCATTTACATTCCTTGTTATTGTAAATAATCCTGGGAAATCTAACTCAAAAGCTTGAATAAAATTAATAGCATTTCTTTCGCCTGGATTAGCTGTTGGAGTTCCTAAAGTAACTTGTCCTGATAATGATCGTAAGGTTACAAAATCATAAATATAAGTAGTGCTATATGGCGTTATTCCCCCATATGTTGTAGAATCAAAACCAAGTTGAGCATTTAAAGCTAAATCTGCTGTAAAAGTTATTATTATAGATGATGCACTCATTTTTGATGTTTTTATTGATTATTTTTAATTAGCTTCCATTTTCCGGCGCCATTTGGTTTTAGATTAGAAAGAAATCCAGTTTCTTTTTCCCCATCTTCATTTATAAATTCAACCAATCCATAAAAATTAGGGATTTCGCGACCAAAGAAAACAGACTTTCCTTCTACTTGCTGCATAACATCAAAATCACAGATGTGATCGAATTCTATTTCTTCACAAATGAACCTTGCACGCATTAATTCCGAATTTTTTATATCCCCATTTTCTGCATATTCAGGTTTACCAATCAGTTTTGTTTTTAATTTACTGTTTTGGGTTGAACTTCCATAACGAATGTATTCATTTAAATACCAACCCAATCCGGCAGCAATTCTCCATCCATGCCTCAACATCATATTGAATGGTGAAAGTCTTAAATTTGTGGCGGTATCTGGGCTATAAACACCAGTAGGTTCTTTTTCAAAATCATCCTGCCATTTTCTTTGTTGAAAAATATTATTAACCCCACGTTTTAAGTCCAACATAAAAACATGAATATCATAAGGCGTATCAGATGTATTAAATCTTATTTTAGGTTTTCTTCTTGCAAATTCAACTCCATAGCTATCGGCTCTGTATTTTGAAAGACGAATGTATGTGTTTTTTATTCTACTGATAAATGTTGTAAAAGTAGATTTAGCATTATATTCATCAAGCCCAAAGGCTTCTTCATAACTTCCACCTAATTCATACCCTATTTCAATTCCAGAATAACAATTTGTAGTTGAAAAAGTTCTTTTTACATTTTTAGCTTGATTTGGCAATATGATAGTTCTATTCTTATTATAAAAATAAGACAATTCTTCCATCCTAACACGCTCACGTGAACCAATTGTCTCTATGCCTATTCCAGTCATAAATACAGCATCAAATGATGTAGTAAAATCTTTAAAAGAAGTTCCTAGTGGCTTAAAATTATTTTCCACAAAAGGAATTTCACTAGGGATTGGTAATTTATCAAATCCCCTAACCCACATCCCATGGGTACACGCAATTAATCCGGCCAAACCATCTTTAGAATAACCTAAATCGGTTCTGCCTAAATATTCTGAATAAAACGCGTCTTTTTGTCCAGTTGCAATAGCTACTAATCTTTCGCCCAATTCATGAGATAAAACAGCTTTTGTTATCGATGGATCGAAATGAGAATCTTCTTCAACTGTCATATCGGCAGATATGTTTGATAAATTTATATCTAAATGAGAACTATAATCGTTCAAACCATCATATAATTGATCAAACTCTAAAGCTAAACTTTCTCCTGCTTCCAAAATTACATTATTATTAGTATAATTTACTGTAAATGTTTTTCCTTGTAAATCGCTATATGTACTTTCTCCAAAAATAAAATCATTTGCCTTATGAAATAAATTGCTTCCTGAATGATAAACCCCAAACCTAACGAAAAACTCAAAGAAATTAACATTATCAAACTGACTGATTATCACAGTAAACGTAAGCTTTAAATTTATTTTTAATATTCTTCTTACATCTGAAATAGCAATAAACATATTCCCTATATCACCAGGCGCAGTTCTTAATGCAGAATTATCTTGAACCAATGTATTTGGAATTGGTGATTGAGCTTCATCATGTGATTTATTTACGATAGATAAAGGAACTGAAACTGTACTTCCACGCGTATTGCCGATTGTTGTATTGGTAAGGAACGTATAATTATCTGTTGGCTTTACTGTATATGATGTGTTTAAAAAGATTCTTCTTCCTTCTAAAGCAACATCAATTGTTTTTAAATCAGGAAGAACTTTTCCGTCAATACTGGTTAACCGGTCAATTTCTACTTTTTCACTTTCACGTGATTTAAGTAATTGCTCCATCCCACCACTATTAAATTTTAAAGATACTTGTCCTTCTGTTTTTTCCCATGTTGACAGGTCCAAAAATCCAAAATATGATAATGTCCATGCATCAGTAATCGGGTGACGTTCTTCTCTTGTTAATTTAATTTCAGCGTTAGGTCCAAAAACCCGATAAATATAATCTATAGCATCAGCCGCTTGTCCAGTAAATTTTAAAGAGTTTGAAAATTTAGCAACTATACCATGATATGTTTCATTTCTAGCATATTCTTTTTCGTCACTATCCCAGCCTAATGGTTCTACAATAGATAAATTACCCATGTCAGAATTATACAATGAGTATCTTACTCTATTATCGAATGCCGTTTGAAATCTACCCATTATATTACCAATTTACATTTTTAGCCGCCCATATAGAATGCGGAATATCAATCTTAGGTTCAAATTTAATGATTTTTTTACTTTTTTCTATTGCTTTACGGGTTAACCTCATTTCATTAATCAATTCTTGATCACGATTAACCTCGCTATATTGATTCATTTGAAAAGAAGCAATTTTTTCACCTTCTGAATTTATAGAAGAAAATAAATTTTTTCTTTGTCTTTTTTGATATTCTTCAATAGAACTATAAACCTTATCCCCTTTTTCTAATTGCACCAATGTGTCAAATTTAGGAGTCATTTCAATTTGTCCTGTTGCTTTTCTTTCTATAATCTCATTACGTCCACCATCCCCAACTATCCCCAAAGTACGAGGCCCATCTTCACGACCTGTTTTAAATTTAGGGATTGGAGTTGCTGCAATAGCTACTAATTGTACAGCAGCCAACCCAGCTGTTAATGCTGCTAAAGCAAATGATGCTGGTGGTGTTGTTGCTAATGCTGCTGTAATAGCTTTAGCTGTATTAATACCCGCTTCAACAAGCGCTAATGTTTTATTGAAAATAGCCTGTTTTGTTTGTTCTTTACGTTTTTTCTTTTCTAATTCTTCACGCTTTTTTTCTGCCTCTTTTTGTAATAAATCTTTTTGTTTTTGATCATTACCAGCCAATTGGATTTGTTTTGCATAAAAAGCATCACTAGCAGCAATTTCGGCATCAATATTAGCAATTCTTTGTTCAAAAATTGAATTAGCAATACCAACCAATTCATCTTTTAAAGCTTTGGAAACCTCTTCTATTTTAGCCGCATTCTCTTTTTCTTTTTCGACTTTCTTTTCAGCTTTTTCAGAATTGTCTTTATATACAATATCAGAAGCGGCCAATTTAAAATTGGCTAAATTATTTTCAATCTCTTTTCTTTTTTCTGCCGAAATTTGTTCTTTTACTGGAAGAGCATCATTTTTAGCAATTAAATCTTCAATAGCTTTAATTTGAGATTCTAACCCTTTTTTGGCATAAAATTCTTTTATTTCTGCAATTTGTCTTTCGTGTTCCTCAATTGCATCTTTTTTCTTTTTTTGACCTTCAATTAAGGCATTGAACTTATTATTTTCAGCTGTTAAAGCTTTTTTTAATTCAGTATCTTGTCCTAATAATTCAGAATCAACTTGTTTTTTTAATATTGCAACTTGAGCATCAATTAAGTCTTGATATGCCTTTTTTTGTTTTCTAAGAAGTTCTTCTTTATTGGCTGTTAATATTTCTAACTCTAATATTTCTTCTTTATTAAGCTTCTTTTTAATTTCACCTCCAGCTATTAAGGTTGCTATTTCTGCATTTGATAAATCGCGAACTGTATCATCATATCTTGATATTTCTTTTAATTTTTGCTCAGTTTCGTTTTGTAAAATAGATAACTCCAACGCTTGCGCTTCGGCAAATGATTGTAATTTGTCATCCAAGGAAACTTTATCATTTGCAACTGCTTCTTCATTTAGATCTTTTTCTCTTGTCAAGCGAAATTTTAATAAATTATAAGCATCTTCATCACGTTTCTTTAAGTTTTTCAAATAATCTAAACGTGCTTTTTCTCTTGCTGCTTTTTCGGATTTACTCTCTTCATCTGTTGCAGCAGCTTGATCTTCTAATGATTTTTGATTTAATGCCGCAAGCATTCTATTAACTTTTTCTTTATTGGCAATCGTTATTTTTTGTTCAGTTTTAAGTTTATTTTCTAATGAAGATAGTTCTTCTTTTTCAGCAGTAATATTATCTCTTACATCAAAATCCCTTTCACCTAAATGAATTTTTTTAATTAATTCATCATCAAGTGCTTTTATTCTTAATTTACTTTGTTTAATTGCGCTTTTAGTATGTCCTTCATCAGATTCTTGAATCATTCCAATCACATTCAACTCAGCAAACAAAACTTCTCTTTTTCTTGAAATTTCTTCTTCATCTAATTTTTTAGAATCTTCACCACCTTTTCTTCTTATGGATATTTCATCTTCAATTTGTTTAAATTGTTTGCTTCTAAAAACATCTGCTTCTTTAGCGTGTTGTTTATTCTGGTCTTGCAATTTTTTACTTTCATTTTTTAATCGTAAAGTTTGCATTTCAGCCGCACTCATACTATCAGTAAAAGCATAAAAAGCTACACCTAAAGCTACAATTACACCAAGTATAGCGCCCCATGGAGTTGCCTTAGTAGCTACATCTAATGCTTCAGTTGCAATTGTAGCCTCTACTGTTGCAGCAGTACGAGCTTTCATTGCTGTTGTGCCTAATCCAGTTGCAGTTACAAAAGAAACTTCTGCAGCAGCTAATCCTGCTTTAACTGCAGCATAGGTTTCTGTAACCAATAATACAGCTTTAGTGGTAATTAAATAAGCCGCATAAATAGAAACCAATTTTATTACAATATCCGCTACTTTTTCAAAATTATCACCTAAATAAGATATTAATTGGGTGAATAATTTTGTTGACCCACTTGACTCTGTTTGGGATAAAATATATGAATCATATGCAGCGGTTAATCTATCTGTTGCAGACATTAATGTATTACTTCTTATTGTAGCTTGTTCTTGAGCTACACCATTTGCATCAACTTGCTTTGTTAATTCTTCTAATCGATCAGTATGTTGTAATACATTAGTAGCAGCTACAACATTTTCAACACCAAAAACCTGAACCAATCCTGCATTGTCTTTCAATAATGGTTTTAATTTCTCTAATCGTTCTTGAATTGGTTTTGATTCATCACTCAAGTCTTCAAAAGAAATGCCTAGTTTTTTAATTGCCTCTTGTGCCTTTTTAGGCAATGCATCTGGCGCGCTTAATTTCAATAAAATGTTTCTTAACTGCGTACCCGCTTCAGCCCCTTTTAAACCATTTTCTGCTAATAATTCTATTAATGCAGTACTTTCTTGAATACTTACATTTGAAGTTCTTGCAACTGCGCCAAATTTTAATAAGGCGTCTGTTATTTGAGGTATTTCAGCAGCGCCAAATTTAGCGCCAGCAGCCAACGTATCAATAAATTTTGTTGCTTGGTCTGCATCGGCACCAAATTGATTCATTGCATCAGTTAATGCAGTAGCAGCTTCTGGTAATTCTAAACCGGATGCTTTCGATAGTGTAATTACAGCTTCAGTAACTTGATTAAGCGCATCAACATTAGTTAAAAGCTCTGGTTTGGCTCCAGCGATTAATTTGTAAGCTTCAACAACGCCTTTTGCGCCATCTTTCACGCCTTTACCTAACTCAATGGCTTTTTCTTTTAGGAAATCTAAATCTTCACCAGACGCGCCTGTTATTGCTTGTAAATCTGCAACAGCTTGGTCGAATTCTTTTATAACTGTCCAAGTACTTTTTAAAATTGAAGCAAAAGCTTGAATACCTACAACCAATCCAAAAGCACCAACTAAATCACTTAATTGAGTTCTTAATTTATCTATTTGAGGATAATTACCTACATTCTTTGTAAAATCGCGGACAGCATCATCTGCTTTTTTAACTTTCGCATCAAGTTTGTCAAATTCGGCTTGCGCTTTTACAATTGCTTCTGTGTTTTTACCTTCAGCAGCTATCAAATCCATCAACGTTCTTTTTGCTAATGTGCGTTGTAAATTTAACTTCTGATAAGCGCCAACCAAATCACTATTTAAAATAGCATTTTGTCTTTTTTCTCTATTTAATATTTCATTCTCAATCTTTTCTTCAATAGTAAGTTTAATCGATGTAGATTGTGTTTTTGCTAATTTATTATTTGCATCTTCTTGTTTTTTGGAAGTAGCAATTTTTTCTTGTTTTATTTTTTCAAGTCCTTTCTCTAATTCCGTCATTTGACGAATTATATTTATGGCATTTAAATTCGATATCTTTTCTTGGTCCCTGGCCGCTAAATATGCTGAGTTATCATAAGAGCCTTTAAGAACTTTTAAAACGCTGGCCATATCTAATATACTAGCCTTAAATTCTTTATTTTTAGCAATAGCAAGATCAACAGTTTGACCATATGGTTCACCCCATTTTAAAGCTTCATCTTGAATAACTTCTTTTCGTGTAATTATACCGTCTTTACCTCCTGCCATTGTCTTATTTTTTTTTCTTGTTATTTTTCAACTGTTGTTGTCTTTGTAATTCCATTTGTTTCATTTTTAAATGAACTTGTTTTTGTATTGCGTGGAATTTAGTATAAGAAACAGTATTATAATCGAAATCGATACCTAACATAGCTGTATAACTAGCCATAACATCATCGATTGAATATTCTTTTTTTGTTGTTTGTTTAGGTAATTGTTTTTTTAATTGACTTATTTTAAACAATATGCCAGATGATTCTTTAAATATCCTTGTTAGTTGTGAATAATATTCTTCTGTATTTTCAGCAGCAAGTGTATAACCATACTCAATAGTTAATAGATCAATCAAATCTTGATCATATTCAAACGAAAGGCTTTCACAAGCCATAATAACAACATTTCTTTGTCCTTCTAAAAAACTGATGTTTTTTTCTACATCAAAATGTTTTAATGATTCTGGACTATTGTGTTTTTCTTGGTGTTGTGAAAACAAAACTTCCCATATTTCCGTTAATTCGTTTTCAGATTTTGATTCGTCATCTGATAATAACATCACATTGCTTGTTTCTGCTATCTTTAAAAATAGTTTATAAGGAATTATTTCAAGAGAATCGTAAATCATATGCCTAAATTTTCGCGAATGTTTTTAATAAAAAAAGGGAGAATACTTTTACGTATCACATCCCTCAGGTCTTTATCGGTTAAACCAAATAAATCATCTGATAACCATGCGTCACTATCTAAAATAGCGTGTGTTTTTGGATCAGTAGAAAAAATACGAAAACGATCATCTTTTATTTCTAAGAAAAAACCATCCATCCATTTACCTGTATCATCACCATCAAAAGGCTCGCCTTGCTTTTTCTTACCATTACTGAGAACTTCAGTCGCATAAGAATAAAATCCAATAGCATTACCATTAATATCTTTGCTTTCTATTTTAATCTGGTGGATGTTTCTATCCACCAGATTTTTTTCTATGCTTTTTATGAACTTAAATAGATCCTTTTGCATTCGCTCCGGAGTCAATCTCTTTACCCTTGCTCGGTGTTCCATTAATGTTGCCATCGGTTGCGATTTTATAAGCTTTTTTAAGTTCCGAATCTCTTTGTTTTGGATGAATGTTTCTAAAGATGTGATTAGATTCGTGCAAATCTTTAAATTCAGTGAAAGTCAATGTTAAACCTTCAGGGAAAACCATTCCTTTGTATTTCCTTTTCATCTTATGTTACGACTAAAACTAAAGGTTCTGGAGTTTCAAAAGAAAGACCTGTTTGTGTAATTACACCGTCTAATTCAACAGTATAACCATCTGCAAATCCAGTTCCAGTAAGTGTATAAACACCATCGGCATCTGCTTCTGTAAATGTATGTGTTACAATAGTTCCTGATAAATCTCTGATTACAAAATCAGCATCTTCAAAGCTTGTAACGTTTTCACCACCACCTGCACATCCATCAGATGCGGTTAATTTAATAATTGTAGATGAAGCCGAAACTTGCAATAAATCAATATCGAAAATTCCAAACAAATCAGCAGCACTCCATGTGCCTGGACGTAAAATTGCGCCATCATCTTCAAGTTGATTTGCATCTTTGTAACTAACAGTGATTAAAGTGCTTGGTGGACGATCAGCAGTTGCATCCAATCTTTTACCGATATTCAAAACAACATCTTGACCTTTGATTTTACCATCTTCAGCATTTACACCTTTGATTGCTCCATCTTCGGTAAATTCGAACATCTGCATTTCTTTGTTGTGGAAAGATTTTAAAGCAGAATGAGAACAAAGACCAAGCATTGAAGTGAAAGTAGAAACTTTCTTACCAGATGCAGTTCTATATTGTTTTGTTCGTCCTTCGAAGAAAGTATCTTCAGTATTTGCGCTGGTTAATTCTTCCACATCATACAATGGAAAGATATTTTTAGCGGCAATTGCAGCATCCCATGTTGCCTTAGTTTTTGCCGCAGTGATGCTGGCAAAAGTGAATCCCGGAACCGCTAATACGGCTTTTATTAAAATACCTTCAAGACATTGCTCTTTGGCTCCGGTGTTTTTAAGTGCGCCAGATTCTCCGACACATTCCTGATATACAGCCATTATTTTTGTTATTGCCCTTTAAAGGCTACATAATTTTTTTAAACAATTTGTGTTAACTATTAAATCCATTTCAACAATCAATGTGTCCCAGACATCAATGGTAATAGCATTACCATCTTTACCTTTTTTTACGCTAAAATTCGCTCTTTCTTCATAACCAATTGATTTTTCAGCTATTTTTAAAACCAATTTCAATTGGCTAATAAAATCATTAGCCACTTTATACAATACATCAAAATTAGGAACTCTATTTTCATTAAGAGTATCAACCTTAGAATTACAAGATATATAAAAAACAACTTTGCTAAATTTATATCCTGATAGATCCTGTTTGGCTTTCCATCCCTCAACTAACCAAATTAATGGATATTTTTTTGCTCCTGGCAATCCTAAAGCTTTATTTATTTGCTTTTTATTCATTGACTCAATCCATTGATGCAAAGCCGCTTCATTGCCCCAGCTATATGCCACCGATTCATTTTCATGAATTACTTCAGAAGCAGCACACGTTAATCCAGATGAAAGACTAAATATCATAATAAGTCATTGGTTTAAAGCACATTGTTTGTGCATTAGGATAGTCCGATTCGTTTTCTTTCAAAAACTGATTCAAAGAAACTCTTGTACTTGTATAACCATAATCAACTTCTTGAACGATTTTATTCCAAGCATCAACACGTTTATTTGCTGTTGATTCTTGAGTTGTATTCTGAGCTGTGATTTTACCTTCTCCAGTTCCTAAATTCAATGTTCTGTTATCTAACGACCAATGATAAAAAATATAAGAAGCCATTACGGTTTCAAAGATATCTATCGATTCTATAGTAGCAATTTTTTTAACCAATCCATCCCATGTATGTTTAGCACATGAGCCAGAATGAAAACCACAACCGCAACCACTGTTTAAATTGGTTGCATCGTAGGTTGTCCCGTTCAATAATTTACCCCATTTAGGATCGGCACCAGTTTTCAAGCTATAATAAATTGCATCTGTAACAATCTCCACATTTTCCATTAAATCAGCATACAGGCATTCTCCGAATATCATTCGTAAAAATTCAGGTTCATATTTTTTGATATGAAGAATCAATTCAATATTGTTATTGACAACAATTTCATCGATATTGGCTATTCGATAGCTTCCGTATGTGAAATTATGGATTCTTGTAAACATGGATTATAGTTTTTTTACAACGCCTTTTTTCTGATAAATAGCAAGAGCAACATCGGAAACTTCCTGCTTATGTCCTTTTTTAAAGAAACCATAGTTTTCAGTAAACTCAATCATAGTTTTATTAACAAGATTGATAACAACTGGCGATCCTCCTTTAGAAAGATTTGATTGCGTTTCTTCTCCTTTTTCATCGAAAAATTGTTGAACATCACTTTTCCCTCCTTCAACAATTTCGTTTTTTTCTTTTAAATCTTCAGCTTTTGCCATAATGATATTTGTTTTTAATTATTTTTTAATAGCCCGAATAATTAAATCCGGGCATTTGTTTTTAAATTATCAATTACGGTACTAATGGTTCAGCAGTAATTAATGTTTTAACGTTAGTAAACGTATCTTTAATCAATCCTATTTTTGTTCCATCAGGAATAATAACAGCAAAGAATTTTTCCAATACGTGAGTTCTAATATTTCTTGCAAGACCAGTCGCGGCATTTGTTGCTACAGCATCTGTACGTCCATCAGTTTCCATATACATAAGCATGCTATCAACTCCTACTTTTACAGTAGCAAAAATATCACCAGTTACGAATTCATCAACACCAAGTGTTGGGTCTTTGATAATTGGAATGAAAACACCACCCCAATCTAAACCGTTTTGAAGAATATTAACAGATTGACCGTTTGATAAGGTATAGATACCATCAGCGGTTTTTTCTTGCTTCATATTTCTCCAGGCAATAGGATTAAGCATAAAAGCACTTACATTGAAACCTAAGTTTTCAATAGTCGCAATTACAGCACCCATCGCATCATAATTGTTTGGATTAGTGTTGATAGCCAATGCAGCATCTGGTGTAAATGCACTTGCTCCAGCTTTAACTGCATCAAGAACAACATTTGGTAATTTGTCGTTTATCAATTCACCAAACTTTTGAACCATACGGTTAACTAAAGCAGGGAAGAATCTTCTCAATTTAGTAGTAGTAAACCACATAACCGCTACTGGATCAGCAGATTTCTCTTGAGTGTCAAAACTCATTTTAACAATTGGTTTCAATTTACACTCTGTAGTAATTTCAGCGGTACCTGTTACGGTTTCATTTATTACAATAAGTGTTGCTGATTCCATTGGTTGAACATCTACTAATTCAAGAATTCTTGAAGCAGGGCTTCTATAACCAAAATAGCCAATTAGTTTACCAAATAATGATTGAACATTACTAGAAACTACTCCTGTAGAACCAGCGGCCGGGAAATCAGTGCTATTAACTGTATTAACCGACATTACATCAGTAGATGCAATTGCTTTGGATGTATCAATTGAAAACCCTTCTTTTACAGTATGATTTTCTCCAGAAACGGCTTCATCATACTTTTCTTTAAACAATTCTTCAAGATTTTCTTTTTTAGCATCAGCTGTTGATTTAGAAATATCAACAATTTTAACTCCTTGATCTTCAACAATACCTTTCAATTCACCGATAACAGTATCTTTTTCTGTTAACTTTTCTTCAAATTCAGTTTTAAGGGTATTTACTCCTTTTTCAACAGCCGCTTCAATTGCTTTTTGGTTTTCACCAGCCTCGAAAATAGCTTTTTCTGCTGCGTATGTATCCGCTTCTGCGTCAGACATCGCATTAACTTGCGCTTGTGTTTTTTTTACAAACATAATTTTTTTGTTTTAAATTAAATAAATCTTCTTTTTTGCTCTTTTTGAGTGTCGTCTGACGGCTCTTTGGTTTCAAGTGTCTCATCGGCTTGACCTTCGTCAAGTGATTTGGCGGCTTGTATTTCAACACTTATAGTGGGTGTTGCAAAATTACTTCCTTTTGGGACTGCGGAAAACTCCATTAATTTCCCTTGTGTGATTGCATAAAAATATCCAACTTCATCAACATCATCTTTATTGGCAATTACCGGATAATATTTGTCCCAATTTTCTTTGTATTCTTTCATGTATTCAACTTCGGAGTTGGCGCAATAAATAATATCGCCCATATACCTCATTCCAACAGAATGGTTTTTAACCCACCCATTGGCATATTGATTATACATAAATAAATTCCTTACAGCATCAATTATAGATACATGTTGTAAGGCTTGTGTTTTCCCTTCATAATTAAAACCCAATTCTTTAAATGTAGTTTTAAGAATCTTTGTTTTACAATCTTCTGCAATTATGAAAGCAAACCCATTTTTATGCTCTTGCATGTGATCAAAACCATCTTTATTATCCGCAACGGTCTTATTCCACATATTATCTAAATGGACATCCCTATGAGAATCAAATAAGTTTGTTGTATTAGAAATAACTGTAACGATTAAATTTGGCAAATTAATTTCTTTAGTGTAATCAATAGCCTTATCTGTCTGGTTAAAAGATTTAACGGTAATTTCATTTAAAGCTTTAATTACTTCATCCGTTACCCCTTCAACCTTTACTGAAACACCATATCCATCAGCATTTTTTAAAACTGATTTCTTTGCTTCAATAATCTTTGGAAGATTTTTTGAAATAGCTAAAAACATTTCGTCTTTAGTTTCGAAATTTTTGTCTAATTCTTTACAGTAAATCATTTGTGTACAGTTTTATTTCGTTCAATCATTTTTATTTTTTGCTCAATATCTTTTTTTGTTGCTGGATCTTTAACTTCACTAGCAGCGATTTTGAGTTTTTTAACGGTTTCTTCTTTATCTTTAGAATTTATCATGATATTATATTTTTAGATTTTAATTCTTTTTTAAATTCTTCTTTAGTTATAACTTCGGCATCTAAAAGAACTTTCAACTGATCAATAGTCGTTCCGTTTGTTTTCTGTGTTCTTTCTTCAACAACTGACATTGAATTTAAATGACTATAACTAATATCTGTTATTGGTTTTTTATTTGGAAACTCAGAATTTAATGAATTCATCAGGTTTTTTGCTAATGGATATGCTTCACTTTCCATCAATGATACTTCAGCCACTTCTTTGTTTTCAAATGTTGCGTTTTTTCCATATGGGCTTAATTCTATTGGAAAATTATACGCATCATAAACAGCTAAAATATCAGTTTCTACAACCTCATGAAACTTAACATTATTTAATTCAGAAGAAAGGTTTTTCGCATCTAATCCTTTATTAGAAACTATGATTCGATTTTGAATACCCCTAGTATTTAATCGATCCTCCATTTCTTCTTTCTGACTTTTCATACCGCCTCCCATTACCGGAACAGGTGCGTTTAATCCTTCATCAATATTATTGCCATTAACGGCTGCTTTTGGTGATACAATTGTTGTTCCTGAATTCTCAATCTGTATTCCTTTAGCAATTTGAGCGTCTTTAATGTTATTAACCTGAGTTCGTAATGGTGTAATTCTTGAATAACCTTTTTGGGTTGTGCTATTTCTAACACTATCATAAAATACAATCACGTCACTTATCATCAATTTAACTGATTTATCATCAACTTCAGTTATAATGCTTTCACCATCAATATCTGTTTTGTCTGGATTAAGATTTATTAATTCTAATGTCTTAAAATTACCAAACGATTGATATTTTTTCCAGATAATCGTATAACCGGACGAAAGAATATAAATCGCAAATTCTTTTAAGAATTCTTCTTTAGATTGCTTTTGATTCGGGTTATTGATTTTATCAATAATTTCATTGTTTTCAGAATCACTTAAAAATTCAACACTTGAGAACTTGCTTGCAATCTTATTGAAAACATTATTAAGAACGAAATTTTCTTTTTGAAGTTTAAAAAACTTTGTAGATTCAGGATAAAAAGTTTTTTTGTCAGATCCACCAATATTAAACGAATCAATTTCCATATGAATGGGCATGCCATTCACAGTTTCGTTTTTGGTTTCAATACCAAACCTAAATAATTTTAAACTATCCCAGAATGCTATGGCTTGTGATTGTCCTTAAATGGACTACGGGTGTTTTTCTGATTGAACCGATTTGGTGTCAGTATATCTTTTGAATTCTCAATAGCATCAATTTTATTCGAAACTATCTTATTATTCAATATTTCTGTAATGATATTGTTTTTGCATGCCTTACATTTTCTGCTTATAGTTATTTCACCTGATGCTTTGAATTTATCCAAATGTCTTTGACAACATGGACATTTAACCTCAATGAAAGAATTATTTAAAATTGTATCGTTTGACATGTTTAAACTTAAATTCAAAGACAAATATAGCAATATTATTCTTATTTAGACAAAATAAAAATAAAGAATATTGCAAAAAAATACGGGTAAGGATTATTTTATAATCACAAACCCGTATTCTCCCGTAAAATCAAACTAAAACTAAAATGAATAAACCAAAATTCAAATGCAATATACTAATTTTTTTTTGAAAACAAATGATTCTTGACGCTTTAATATCTTTGCATCACATAACATTTCAACGAAAAGATAAACAGTACCGTGTGAAATGCCATAACAGGCTGCTTTTTTAATGAAATCATTCATTATGAAAACATCAATATCACAAATTAATTCAATTAATCTTGTTCGTTCTTTTGTTACACGCATATGATTTTTAGCAATGTAAGCTTCAATTTTATCTTTTCTCAAAATATATGTTTTTATGTTTGATAGGCTAAATAAGTATAACCTGGTTTCTTTTTAAATTCACGCCATTGTGATACAGTCATGAACGATTCTGTTTCTTTTCCTTCTTTTGTGGCCACAACTCTAAGTTTAGTTTCTGGATTAAGAAATTCAACTTTTACCGTTTTTGATTTATCCATAACTATATCAGAATACTAAATATTTATAAGCATTACACCTATTGTTATTTATTTCACTCTTTGGAATAAACCTAAAAATATGTTTAAATGATGTAAACTTTACTGTTTCTGTTTCAGATGTTTGTTTTTTCATAATATTATTTTTTAGTTAATTTAAACATTTTCGTTTCCAATAACCAACATCAACATGATGCGATTTTTTCATTGGATCATCTGGTTTATCAATACAATGTTCGTTATCAATATATATCTTTCCGTTTTCAAAAATATTAGTGACTAAAACATAATCGCAATTCATGTGATAGTATTCCCGATTTATTATATCTTGAAAAGGAACAATGCATCCACCATCTTTTCTTTCAAAATAATTAGTAATTGTTATCATTTCTTATTTAGATTTATTTCATACAAATATAATCATTTTTTATTGTGGCATGAACAAATATTTAGCATTTGTGTATAAATATCGAATTCCTTCAGTTAATGCATCCTCCGCATCATCATGTCCATCTTCAGCCTTTCCTTGTTTTGGATAAGCCATAATATGTTTTACAGCTTGTTTGTACTCTTGTGAATGATATGATTGTGTATCAGGTTCAACGAAATGTAAAAATTCAATAAACTGGGCATAAGCGCTAATTCGTTCTTCTTTATTTCCAGAACTATAATAACCAGAAACATTAATGCCTAAATTTTGCATTACAGTAACAAAAACACTTCCTTGGTTGTTCACCTCCATTTTATTTACATGGCTGCCATGATGTTCAATCTTAACCTTCATTTTACCAGGAGTTATCTTACTTCCTTCTTGTGTATAAACCGCATCAAACACATAAATTTTACCTTGATTAACCTCAAAGAACCATGTACACAGATAATCAGCACCAGTATCAGCTACATCGGTAAACGAATAACGCATAACGCCTTCACGATTTGCTGGTAGATGTTGAACCATATTCAACTTACCATACATCAATCCTTCTTCCGTTTCTGCAGCTTGATTGAATTGAACATTGTATGCGATTTCCGATATAGGCTTACTATCATCATTTAATCCTTTTCGTTGGTCCTCAAGAATCTTTCTGCTTAATCTTAACGGGTCCATCAAGCCATCAATGTAATATTGTCGTAAAATAGGTGGCTCGATGTTATTGTAAACATCTTCGGCCGGCAAGCAAATATGACGAACATTCCCTTTCAAAACTTTTAATGCATGCGCAGTTGGATCTCTTGTTGATAGCTTTTGCATTATCAATATATAAGGGCAAATGGCTTTGTTTTTCATTCTGGTTCTTAAAGCCTTAAAACTTTCAACACAAGCTTTGGCCTCAATTGGACTTTGGGCGCCTTCATAATCAATCGGATCATCTTCACTTAAAATATCACCGTGCTTACCTGTTTTAGATCCTCCAGTAGTAAATGAGTAACGCATTCCTCCAGCGTTAGATTGAAAAAATGTTTTTGCAGATACATCACGTCTTATAGTTATTCCGGGAAAATATAATTTGAATTTATCTGATTGAATAATATCACGTGATTTTGTAGCGAACTCAGTTGAATTATTTCGATCGAAAGTATTGCTTAACCATGTCTTGCTTGGATCAATTGACCACAACCAAGCCTGAGCCATACGCGAAAGAATTGTTGTTTTTGATGTTCCAGGCGATATGTTTACAATCAAATTTCTTTTAATATCTTCCAAAATACCCATATACCACTTATCAGGAGCTATATGTGGTGGTCTTAATAAAACATATTTATCGATTACTAATTGAATTTCATCACATAAGTATTCGATATGCCAATTATGAACATAACTATCAGTAACAATAATATCCCAAAACTCAACCACAAAATAAAATAAGCTTCTTCTACAACGTTCTGCCTTTATTTGTGTGAGTGTTGGGATATTTCTTGCAATGTTCTGTGGCATTAAATTTGAATTAATTTCTTGTATAACTCAAGCGTTGCTGTGGCATCACCTAAAGCTCTATGCGGATTATTGTTTTTAATACCAAAATGTATTAATACATTTTTTAATGAATATGATGGAAGATTCAGTTTTTTCTTTGTAATCAACATTGTGTCATCCTGATTCATTCCATCCAATGTCTCTGGTCCAAATTTAGAATAAAGATAATTAAACCATGGTATGTCGAAAACTTTAGAATTATGGCCGATAATAGTATCTATTTGATTTTTCTTTATGAATTCAGCAGCAGCAAACATAGCATCAACAATATGAAATCCATATTTTTCTAATTCTTCAACGGTTAATCCGTTAACCGACATCGCATCATCTTTGTATGAAACTAATTCATCACTACCTTCTCTTTTATATGGCTTTATTAAACATTGAAAAGTGTCAACAATATTTAATTGTTCATCAACTGCAATCAATGCAATTTCGCAAAGTCCGTTTTTTGTAATGGAAAATCCACCAGTTTCAATATCTAAAAATGCTTTCATAGTTTTATTTTTTACGTTTCTTTTTCTTCTTTACTCCACATGATTATATGTTTTTATCTTGATTTACTTTTTTTGATAAAATTAATCCGGATTCTGGTTTTAATAATAACTCTTGTTTTTTACAACTTTCATCACAATTATAAACTCCATTTCCTACATAGCATACGCAAAACGGATCTACAATCCCATCCGTAACCTTTAATGTTTCTTTTTGCGTTTCTACTGCTATTACTTTGAAGCCATCATTTTCAACGGATTTAATCGCTGCGTTTACCACATCACTATCTGTTGGTGAAGGAAATTTATCCTGTTTATCTACTTTAGTCACCTCATGATACTTTGGTTCAAGAGCAGTAATGTAATTCATTGCGCTTTCAAGACTACTGAATTTTAAAGGATTTGTATAAACTTTAAAACAAATTAAACCTGAGTCATCACTTATCGAAAACCATTTATATGTTTTAATCCTTTTTGGTTTAAAAAACCTAGGGAAAACATAACTTAAAAATGTGTGTTCTATTTCTTCGCTTTCAATTTGTTTTTGAATAACGAAATAACCGTATTGTTCTTTGATTCTGTAATTCATAATAGTATAATATTTTGTTTGTTATAATCAAGAATTTTATTTTGAGTTGGCCTAATTCCAAAACGTTTTGCTAATCTATTTTCAAGCTTATAATGTTTAGCACATAAATAATAATATTTTGTTGTATCGTGCCATCTTCCTTTTAATCTTGGATGAAAATAAACTGGAGCAATGCCATAATCTTTTGCTTTTGTATGTCGGATACATCCTTTAGCCTGACAAATCCATTTAACTATTGTATGCGGAACTAAAAGTAATTCTTCATTACTCATTGCCATCATTTCTTTAATTGCATTTTCCTCCTCCAAATCCATTTTATTGAGATTTATAAGCTTTCTCTAATTCATCCAAAGCTTTATCGGATAACTTAGTGAAATCAATATTGTTAGTTATTTCAGGTTGTTTTTGGCTATTGTCTTTTTCATAAAAACCAATATGTTTGTTGATTTTTTCTATGGTCCATTCTTTACCATGAAGCTTTAATTCAATTTCACCATAACGATTTTGCTTGATGCTTTCAATACACATTTTTTGTTCTTCAGTCAATTTATCAAATGTCTTGAAGCGCATTTCTGTGCGTCTTTCTATGACTTCGGATGTTTCGGTAATAGTCACTGCATCTTTACCTTTTCCAGTTGTTGTCGTTGTTGTTTTGAATACCGGATAATCAAACTCTAAATACTCAACATATTCATTGATATTTGATTTGCGTAAAATATCTAAATGACGAAGTATTTCTTCAGCAGTAATGTTAAATTTTTCCTCAGCAATGCTAACTACTTTAGATTGTAATTCTTGGATTTTTAGGGATATTTTAGGGTGTTTTAAAAGCCTGTCAACTTCTTGGTACATTGTACCAGGCGTTTTATTTTTCCATGAATATCCAGCCTCTTTATAAGCTTCAATTCCTTTATACAATTCTGTTTTCTTATCTAATCCTAATCTAACATAAGATTGACAAAAAGCCTCTTGCTTAATTGTTAAAGTATTTGATTTCATATTCATATCATTACATTTTACCAAACAACGTTATTTTAAACAAACACCAGAAAGAATAAATTATGGCTTTTGTAATAAACCATACTCTATTCCAAAAATCTTTAAAGCCTCGATATGTGAATTTAGTTTTCATTATTTTTATTTTTTTTCAATTCATCCAATAACTCCTTAACGGTTGCCTTATCGTTTTCATCAAAGTTAATCCACTCGCCACCATGAAACCAGAAAACAACAGTTCTTTCTATAGCAATGTAATTAAACTTTATAGCCATCAATAAAAAGACTAAAGGCGATACCAATATTCTTAGAATTATATTTCTTATTACTATGTAATGTTTCATGTTTCATGTTTTAATATTGATAATTATTGATTACATGGGGTAATATCCGTTATTTTACCTGACTGTCCACATGCGCAACACAAATAAGGCTTCTTTCCATATTTTGCACCACAATTAATACATTGTGAAACTAACCTCTGAGGTACTCCATCAGCTAAATAAAAAATATTTTTATTGTTTTCCATATTAAATAGTTTTTAGTATTCAATAATATCTTTTTCGGGTATAGTCCAAATAAAAGTATTTTTTGGATCATTGTCATTCATATACTGAATTTCAATTGTTCGTTTCATTTGGCATATTCTGCCATCATAAGAAACAGTTTGTTCTTGAGTTTGAGTTATGTCTAAGATGTTTGATTTTTTTATCATTATTTTTAGCATCTTCTTTGAATTGCCTTTTAAACAATTATGCAAATCTTCTAATTGTTCCCATATAGGATAATCAGAAATAATTAAATCCGCATGCGCCCCTCTTATACAAGAATCAATTGATTTTCCGCAAAATTCCATAACTACTCGGATTTATTTAACGATTCAACTTTAGCAATCACATAATCTCGCTGCTTTCTTGAAAGAGTAGATGTTTTGTTGATTATCTTTTCGTATTCAGCAATAAAAGCGTCTTTTACCTTTGGGTGCAATTCAGTTTCATCATTTTTAACTTCCGGAATTTCTTTTTCTTTTATTCCTAATAACCTCTTTATAGATGAAATTATACAAAAACGTGAAATTTTACCTTCATTTGCTATTTTTGGTTCTTGAGGTTTTGGCGGTGGTGGAATTGTTTTAGACATGGTTTTATTTTTTAAGTTTTATTATTGATTTGTTTTCTTCCAAAATTGCGCAACATGTTTTTCTTAAATCTTCAATAGATTTTTCATCCGAAACAAATAACTGTTCGTTTTTTATATTTACTAGCAATGAAAAGTTTTCAATTGGTATTTTTCCTAAAGGTCTTACGGTTATCATAAAAACATTATCATCAATTTTATTGTTAGGGCGAGCCAATTCTAAATAATCCATTAACGCCAATCCAATAAGTTCTGGATTATCAGTTTCTACACCTTCAATAAAGAATTTTCCGTTTTTAATTAAAATCATAATTGATTGCGTTTTGGTAAGAAATGTAAATGAATCATAAAAAACAAGAAACCGAGTGTTAACGTGTTTGTTTTAAAGACATCACCACTATCAATATCAACCGCATCTGTGTTTGAGTAATGAATCCCTAAAATAATTTCTTCGTTACATAATTCAAATTCTATTTCCATGTTTTTTATTTTATCCGAGTGGTGTAACATCTTGCCAAAAGCACTATAAACATTGAGTTTCTTTAAAATGCTTTTTTTAGACGTTTTCTAACTATTAAATTGAATCTTTTCAAAGATAAGTATTATTTAACTGTTATGAAAATTTAGACTAACAAAAAACTCACAATTAAGTGAGTTTTTTTATTTGTTTATGATACAAACCATTTAGTAAATTCATCTTTATCTTTTGTAGCAACAACATCTTTTACATCACAAAATTTATTAATTACGCTATTGATACTATCCCCTGTAACCAAACATGTATAATTATTGTTTCTTATTGACATCCCCGCATATAAATTAGGCCCAATCTTTTTTATAAGAGACTTATCTATTGAATTATTAAATTCTATTCCTATAAAATACGAATCATCTAATTCTAAAACATTAATTGTCAATTGTTCTTTTTTTAAAATTACTTTTTTCATTTTTCTATTTATTTAAAGTTAATTCTTGGTTTGTTAATGCAAAATATAGGTTTTGTAGTTGGTGGACGTATTTTATTTCATCAAGTATAAGTTCGCAAAAATCGCTATGCAAAGTAGATACGATAACATCTACATAAACATCAAAATGAAGTTCTGCTTTCAAATTTGTGATTGATAAATATATTTTTCCTGCAAACTTTTTTGCTCCAAGCTTCAACAACCATTCTTCGGTTAATGGGATTGGATTTAAAGCCTCGATAGACACCACAAATGATTCGTTTGTTAGAAATGGACAAATAAAAACTTCATTTTCATTTACACTCTCTATTTTATAAACACCTTGTATTGTTTGTGCTAAATTCCCAATCCTAAATTCAGATGCTTTCATATTATTTATTGATTATTTTGTTAATAATTCCCTCAATTGCTTTTGGGTCTTTTTCATGGGCGGCCAAAAAACCTATTACCATCGATTTATCTAAAAGATTGTTCCGCATGATAACGTCACAATTAGCTTGGATTACATCATAAAAATGAGTTGTAACTTCTGGCGAAGCCGCATATAAGTCATTATATTTTTTTGTTTCCTTGTCAAGTGGACCATAAACACCCTTCAATTGTTGATTGAGTTTGTTATTTTTTAACGGGAAATCACAATTTTTAAGATCATCCAATATTTCAATCGAACGTTGAAATAAAATATGTAATTCCATTAAATTATAATTTCTGGTTTGTTCATCGGTTATCTTCATTTCTTTTGATGTTTAAAAACTAACTTATAAATTGACTTGAAAATGATAATTAAAATAAAACCGGATAATGAAATTTTCCATGCCAAATCAAAAGAAACCAAAATCCAAATTACCGGAAATGAAATAAAAGCAACGATGTTAATCATTTGAAAACAAACTAAAGTGATTAATAGTTTTTTCATTGTTTTAGTTTTTAGTGTTATAAATTTCGTTTGCTTTTTTGATTGCTTCGGTTGTTGCTTGCGGTCTGGTTTCATAACTCATATCATTACTCCATCTTCTATAGGTTCCTGACTCTTGTGTGTGCCAAATAAATCTTCCATACATATTTGGGTAAACTCCAATTTTCAAACCAACACTATCAAACCATTCCAAATAAACTCCATTTCGTGCCGACTCACCCATTAACTGCCAAATCATTTGATATTGGTAGTATTCTTTAAAATAAACGGTGTAAAGCCATTTTTCAAAATATTCTTTTGTCTTTCCTATTAATTCCATAACTTTATTTTTTAGAATTAATTTTTAATGGTTCCAAAAAATCTAAAATCATTTTTTTTATAACTGGCTTTTTGCTTTTTGGAACACTGATTTGTAATTGTTCTGTTTTTTCCCCATATATGAGTTTTCTTCCAGATCCTTTACGTTCGCCTCCTGATTTTTTTATTTTTTTCATTATAATAAATCTTTTTCATCAATTACTATTCCAACACAATAAGGATCACCATCATCAAAAATATTAAATATGTGATGAGGAATTTCTGTTTTGAAACTCCAAACACATTCTTGGCTATACTCTGCTTCAATTCTATTTTTACCCATTTCTGCATCATCTTTCAATTGGATTGCAATTGCCTCTTCTCCACCTTCTTCCCAACTTTCTCCTTCATCTTCATCAGTGATCATTACCTTAATTCCTTTTGGAATAAGTAGAATTATACCATCATTAAGTTCTTCAGTAATCGCACCCTTAAATTCTACCAAATCATCACTTGAACCAAAAATAACGATTAACCCAGATTCTTTTGCTTCCGATGCTTCTTCTTTCGTTATTTCTTGTGTGTAGTTTCTACAATTTAATTTTATTGCCAATTCTCTAGCTTTGTTTTCTGTTTCCATTGTTATTGATTTATTAATTATTCAGATTGATTTTCAATTGCTTTATGTGCTTGTTCGTATTTTTCTTTAAAAAACTCTATATCTCTCAATATGGAATCACTCACGCCTCTTTTAACCCCTTCGATTAAAGAAAATCTTTCCGCAGCAGAATAATTTTTATTTAGATATAAAACCATTCTGGAAATATCTTCATTTATATCCGGTTTTTTGGATTCAAGAAGACTTAAACAATTATTCCAAAAATCACTAAACATGATTTTCCGTTTTAGAAGAAAACAAATTATCACTAAATACTTTTGCTAATTCTATATAGCCTTTATACTCTTTAATTTCTTCTTCAGAATAACATTCTTTTTTACCAATAACTTCAAATTTTTCCAACCATATTTTAATAGTGTAATTATGGCAGCCAATAGATAATGTTCTATTTCCTGTAAAAGTAATCGAATGTTTACTTCCGGTTATAAAAAATGTTCTTAATAGTTTTACATCGTCACCAATAGAGGCATCGTCACCAATAGAGGCATGGTTACCAATAGAGGCATGGTTA
>CAZCHZ010000001.1:47860-52952 GCA_964498615.1 uncultured Legionellaceae bacterium
ATGGTTACCAATAGAGGCAGCGTAACCAATAGAGGCATGGTTACCAATAGAGGCATGGTTGCCTAAATTTATTTTTCTAATTTGTAATTGCTCTAAAAGCTCTTCGTTATTTTCAAATTCAAATGAATCTTTTGTCCAGTTTTCATTCTGAAGATAGATTGTTTTTTTCATTTCTTTATAGTTTTAATTATTACGTGAGTTCAAATATACAATGTTATTTTGATTAAAAGTTAAATTTCAAAAATGTTTGTGTAGTTTATACTGATTCTAAATAGTTATTCTTTAAAAACACAAAATTCATAATCATAAATTCCTAACTTTAAATTGATTTCATTTCTTAATTCAATTCTTTGACAAGGAGTTCTTTGTTCAATATTCTTTTTAAGTTCACTCCTAATACTCGATGCTTTTAATGCAATTTCAATTATGTCTGCTTTTTTTAAATGTAGCGCTTTATGTCTTTGAATGTACTCAATGTATTCAAAATAACCATTCCCATATCTTTCAATCAATCCGTGTCTATATTTTATTGAATCCCCACTTTTAAAATGATTACTTTCAAATGATTGAATGTGAATATTGTGAAGATTTAAAGCTGTTGTTCTATTAGCAGCTACCGAAATATAATGCCCACCGTTCATTTTGCCAAAGTTTCCTGTTGCTATGCAAGATTGTCCATAGTCAATTAACCTTGCTATTTCATTTATAATTGGTTGAAGATATTCAGCACGGTATTTGTCAGTTGACATAAGTTCAATTTTTGTTTTTGCTTTTTCTTCTCGGTTTTTTTTATCGTTATTAGTTTTAACTATTTTTCTGCCTTTCAATATAGCCTTTTGCATATGAATCTTGCCTGGTTCCGTATCCATGATCCAAGAAATATAACATTTAGGACATAAACCATATTTTAATCGTTCCACATTGGTTAAATCACCACATGAAATAAATCCAGATGTTATTCCATGTGGTTTGCAAATCTTTTGTTTTATCATTTTTGGATTTTAAATAAATGAAAAAATATGTTCTATAATTGGTAATGTCCAGCCATCACCCAATAAACTCGCTGCTTTATTTCTATCTAAAATATCACAATAATCATCCGGGAATCCTTGTAACCGGCACATTTCAATTTTATTAAAAACTCTTAATGAATTTTTTTCGAAAACATAATATTCATTTTTTCTTAATAGGCAATTTGATTTATCTTTCATCAATCGACCTCGCCGTGTTTTTGATTTTGGATAACTTAAATCTATTGAATCTCCTTCTGAAACATCAACATAACCTTTTTTTGTGGCTTCCTTAACCCTTAAATATGTTTTTTCATCTTTAAAAACAACTGTTAAAAACCCTTTATTATGCCTATTTAATATTTTTAAATATTCTGAAGACTTATTTGGGCGTGAATGCCCTTCCATTAAACATGTTGCTTTATTAAGTTCTGTAAAACCATCTGTGATGATCGATTTTAACAAAATACCCCTATCTTTTGGCTCAGGAATATCCGTAACCACATCAAAAATAGTTTGTTTTGTTCTTATATTTGTCCAATAATATCTATCTCTCAATTGGGCCGTTACCAATGATGAATTAAACCTTGCTGGATAAACTCCTAATTCTCTACTCATTATTCCAACATCTTTTTTTGAAGCAGATCCAACATTTTCTTGAAGAAACTGTACATTAGGATTAAGCAATTTAATATAATTTAATATGTCGATAAAAACAAAAAACAAACTGCTTTTTTTTCCGTTAATTCCTGCTTTTTTTCCAGCATTTGATAAATCTTGGCAAGGCGAACCACTTAATATTAAATCTATTTTCCCCCAATCTATATCCCATGACCGCCAATTTAGAATATCACCTAATTGAATGGTATCTGGAAAATGATATTGGGTTAATTCAATCGCATAAGGTTTTATTTCACTTGAATAATATTTTTTTACCTTAATACCGCGATTTTCTAAAGCTTGTCGACCAGTATTCATTCCATTGAATAGTGATAATACATTTATTTCTTTTGATAGATTCATAGTTAAAGAATTTTGCGAATTTCAAAAGGAATATTATGTTCTTTAGCGTAATCCATTCCATATTTCATGCCTTTTGAAATTCCATAATCAACATAGAAAACTTGTAAATCAGCTACTTTTTTCCATTCTAATCCAGCATTTATTCCTTGTATTCTTTCTGATTCAATAGAATCATCTAAAATACCATCTTGGGTATAAAGTAAATGTGATGCGATTGGAGCTTCACCCCTTGAAAGCGAATCTTTTACACATAAACGAGCATACTTTATATTTCGTTCAATATCCCCAGCGTAAGGTGATTCTAATATTACTTTTTTCATTTTAAAATAATTTTGTTTGATTAAAAACACCTTTACCATTGAAGAATAATTTTTCAATAGTTTTCTTTTTATTATTTGTGGCTGATAAACTACTTCTATGCCCATACATGTCAACCATTTCAAAAGGAGCTTCATATTCTGAAATATAAACAGGATATTCTATGTTATTTGCCCAATCATAAAATTTTTCATGGTTGAAACCTCCTTCTTTATATTCTCCAGTTCCTTTGTATGGAATATCGCAATAAATTACTGGATAACTTCCTGATATTTTTACATTTTCATAAGATAAATTCGTTATATTTAGGTTCTGTAGGTTCTGTAGGTTCTGTAGGTTCTGTAGGTTCTGTATTCGTGTTAAGTGTTCAACTAACTCCAGATTTTGAACCCGATTGTCCTGAAGTAAAGAAATATTTTTCTTAATGTAATTACAAAAAACTAATCTTCTATTTTGAATTCCATCAATATTTAATAAATCCGGAATATCAACACCAATTTCACGCATTGAATTTAAACAACCATTAACTATAAATTCATGTGCTAATCTTTTTATATTTTCAATATCCGAACCGTACAAATAAGAATTTTGACTATTACCAAAAGACCAACAACTCATCACATATCCCGAAAACCAATCTGCATCGTCGTTGGTTTTATTTATTTGTTCAAAAAACATTTCTCTTGTAACCCATTCATAAAAGCGTGGTTCTAACGTTTTATTTTCTTGTAAGTATTTCACCAATTGAACAATGTGATTGTTCAATTCATTATAATGAACATTAAATCGATAATCTTTTATTGCGTTAAAAGAAACAGAACCGCCACCGCCAAACAAATCATAAAAATCCGTAATATTTGAATGTCTTTGTGTGATTATTTTTAGTATTTCTGGCGCAAGTTTTCTTTTGCTGCCCATGTAAGGTATTCCTAAACTCATAATTTAATGGTTTGATTTTGTTTCAATAAATTTAAATGCACAGTATAGTTTTTAGTTTGTTGTAGCAGATTAATATAATTTATAATCATTGGATTATACCCATGAAGTGCTAAAGTTAAATGGTCAACCTCAACTTGTAAGGTGGAATAAATTTCTTTTTGCACTTTTATTTTATTAACAGCATATACAGCCGTGGAATGATCGCGGTCAATTGTCATTGCTATTACATCCATTGTGGCACCAGTATATTCATAAGCAAGATAAAAATACATTTGCCGTGCTTTCACAATTTCTTTGGTTCTTGAATGTCCTATAATATCTTCATGAGAAATTTTATAATAATCACTGATGAAATTTAGAACGTGTTGGGATTTTAATTGGTTTTTCATAATCCTATATTTTTTGAATTGATAAAAATTTTGTTGTGTTTTTTCTTCCGTTTAATACATTGCTGATGTAGCTTTGCGATGAATTTACTTTCTGGGCCACTCCTTTGACGCTTGCATAAATTTTTTGTGTTCCATCATTGAAAATCACTTTTACTTTTTGATGTCGCAAATGTCTTTTGTATGAAATTCCATTCCTTATATTTTTTTTAAGTCTCAAATTTTCTAAATCATTTGCAGTCCATTTTGAATATCGCACATTCCATAAATAGCTTTTTTTATGAAGCATTAGCAATTCATGTGCTTCTTCTTTGGTTATTTGACATTCTGAGTTGATGAATTTCATTATAAAATTATTTTATGGTCAACCTCTTTTGTTTCAAAACTCTTAAATATGGTTTTTTTTCTTCATCTTTTGCCCATTCTGAAATTAGAATTTCTAATTGATCCCTATTAATATCCGTTGTTATTTTATCGACATAATCACAAACTTTTTTATAAAACGTGTTGTTCTTATGTTTTTCATACGCTTTTCTAACTTCATCAATTGATAATTCATCATTATTTAATTCGTCTTTTTCTTTTTTAACTATCTTCTCTCTTTCAATTGCTTTTAATTCTAAATAAGCAGGACCCCAAACACCTAAAATTAAATTTGAATCAACACCTCGATTGGTTGTGCCTAATTTTCCAGTTCGGGCCATTTTAAAAAAAATAATTATATCCTCAAAGGTTTCATAAGAAAAATATTCTAAAATATCAACAGTTAAAGTATCTATTTGAACATCGCTTAATTTTGTACTGAAACCAAATGATTCTAAAAAGCGTTTGCATAAAATACTAACAACACTAAAACCGATTTGACCAGCCTCATCTTTAAAAACTGATTTAATTAATGGTTTTTCAAAAACTTGTTGAATTGTCAAACCCATTTCTATCATAGGTACTACACTCTGATTTGATATAATTTCCTTACTTAAATCTAAAGTTTTTTGCAACATCACTTTCCATTGCGTCTGTAAAAATTTGTTGGTTTGTTCGTTCTGAGGTGTTAATTCGTTTTGCATAATTATCTTCTAAAATTTTTAAAAAATTGGCCGGTGTAAAAATCCAGTCAAAACTTGCTATCCAGTTTTTTTGATTTTGCCCCTGAAGAAAAGGAGAATCTCGTGTTTTTTCAATCACAATCATTAAACACTCTTTTCCATATTGTTTTTCTAAAATTTGAATTCTTTTTTTTCTTGTTTCAGATATTTTTTTTACTTCAGGCAACAAACCACGATTATCATTAAAAAACTTTTGAAACTTAATTAAATCAATTTTAGGTGGGGAATCAATTTTTAATTGATTAAAACCACCCTCCCCTATAGTTGGTGTTGGTGTTGGTGTTGGTGTTGGTGTTGGTGTTGGTGTTGG
>CAZCHZ010000002.1:0-22039 GCA_964498615.1 uncultured Legionellaceae bacterium
TATCGAATTAACACTAGAAGAAGCGGTTTTTGGTAAAACGCTTAAAATTTCTGTTCCTATGTTAGCCCAGTGCAAGGTCTGTCATGGAACAGGCGCGAAGGAAGGCACAAAGCCCACGACTTGTCATACCTGTGGGGGTATAGGCCAAGTCCGTATGCAACAGGGTTTCTTTTCTATTCAACAAACTTGTCCTACCTGTCATGGACAGGGCACGATTATTTCTCATCCCTGTTCGGCCTGTCATGGACGGGGTCGGGTAGAGGAAACTAAAACGCTTTCAGTTAAAATTCCTGCAGGGGCTGATACAGGCGATCGCATCCGTCTTCAAGGTGAAGGTGAGGCTGGTTTGCATGGGGGGCCGCCTGGGGATCTTTATGTTCAAGTTCATCTGAAAGCCCATCCTATTTTCACGAGAGAGGGTTCGGATTTATACTGTGAACTACCCATAGGCTTTGGATTAGCTGCCTTAGGAGGAGAAGTAGATGTGCCAACTTTAACAGGCCGTGTTAAACTGAAGATACCGCCGGAGACACAAACCGGACGTTTATTTAAGATACGAGGTAAGGGTGTGTCAACCATCCGATCAACTGCGGTGGGGGATCTACTCTGTCGGGTGCTGGTGGAAACACCTGTTAATTTGGATAAAAGACAACAAGCATTGTTAAAGGAATTGAATGAGACTATGTCAAGTCCAGCTGCACAACAGCAACATAGTCCGAAAGCGACCTCATGGTACCAGAAGGTACGCGCATTTTTTGAGCATACAAAATTTTAAAGGAATTTTGTGATTAAAATTGCAGTAGGTGGTGCATTTGGCCGAATGGGACAACGCATTATTGGGTTGGTAGGCGCTGATCCCACACTTAAATTAGTCGCAGAGCTCACACGTCCTAAGGGATCTGTTGGGGGCTTGCAATCATTAACGCAGCCTATTGATGTCTTTATTGATTTCACTTCAAAAGATGCCTTGCTTCAACATCTTGATATTGCAGCTGAGAGGCATTATCGCATGGTGATTGGTGTCACAGGATTGGATCCTAATCAAAAACAGGCACTTCTTAGAACAGCAGAAAAGATCCCCATCGTCTATTCCCCCAATATGAGTATTGCTGCCAATATCACTTTTAAAGTTTTAGAATACACTGCAGACTTGATGAAGGAATATGCAGAGATTGCCATTACAGATATCCATCATAGGCATAAGAAGGATGCCCCTTCAGGCACTGCTTTAGCCATGGCCAGTAGTATTCAAAAAGGTTTAGGTCTTGATCATAAACAAGAGATACAATTTGCATCTTTGCGTCTTGGCGAAGTGATGGGCGAGCATATGGCATTGTTTGCGCTAGCAGGTGAGCAACTGGAGATTAAACATCAGGCTAACGATCGTTCTATTTTTGCCTTGGGTGCCATCAAGGCTGCGAAGTGGATTATGGATAAACCGCCGGGTCTCTATGATATGCAAGATGTCCTGGGGCTTAAAGAACAGAAGAGGAATGTGTGATGATGAAATTTTTCCTCCCCCACCATACCGATTTTTTTGAACTATTTCAAACTTCTTCTGGGGCTTTAGTAGAAGTAGCACAACTTTTTAATGAGCTCTTAAATAATTTAGAAAACCCAGAGAAACATATTCAAGCCATTGATATCCATGAACAAAAAGCGCATAAAATCACAAATTCCACACTTGAAAAATTACATAAAACATTTATCACGCCTTTTGATCGTTACGATATTCATCGTTTTGTTAAAAAATTAGATGATGTGGTGGATGCCATACAACGCACTGGACATAGGGTAGTGATTTATCAATTAACAACCGTTCCCCAAGAAATTCATGCCTTGGCGGGTTTGGGTGTGCGCGCGGCAAAAATAATACAAGCTGCAACGCTTGAACTGCATTCTCTTAAAAATGCCACTAAAATTTTGCAACTTTGTGATACCGTTACACCACTTGAGAGCGAGGCTGAACATCTATTACTTTCTGGTGTTTCTGAATTATTTCAATCGGAATCCGATTTAAGAATACTATTAAAAACCAAAGAAATTTATGAGCATACTAAATCTATCATTAATGGCTGTCAGATAGTCACTAATATTATTAAGGATATTGTCTTGGAGTATTCCTAAGGTGGATTTTGGGTTTACCCTTATTCTCGTGATCATCCTGCTTGCCTTGGTTTTTGATTTTTTAAATGGGTTTCACGATTCTGCCAATGCCATTGCGACAGTGGTGTCTACTCGTGTATTAAAACCGCATTGGGCAGTTTTATGGGCTGCTTTTTTTAATTTTATTGCCTTTTTATTTTTTGATGTGCATGTGGCGAATACCATTGGTACTGGATTGGTTGCACCTGAAGTCATAGATAATTTTGTGATCTTAGCTGCACTATTATCAGCAATATTTTGGAATATATTTACTTGGTACTATGGCATTCCTTCGAGTTCTTCTCATGCCTTAATTGGGGGCCTGATAGGGGCAGCCATCGCAAAATCTGGCACAGGGTTTATTAATATCAATGGATTATCAAAGGTGGTGATATCCATTGCGGCCTCACCTTTCTTAGGCGCAATTCTTGGATTTTTATTGATGGTGTTTGTGGCAAGTGCTTTTATCAAGGCACCGCGCTATAAAACAGATTCACTTTTTCGAAGATTGCAGCTTTTATCTTCTGCCATGGTAAGTCTTGGGCATGGTGGCAATGATGCACAAAAGACCATGGGTATTATCGCTCTATTGTTGTTTACTTCTGGGAAATTGGGTCCTACTTTTCATATTCCCCTTTGGATAGTGATTGTCTGTAACTTTGTGATGGCCTTAGGCACCCTGTTTGGGGGTTGGCGCATTATTAAAACCATGGGCATGAAAATTACCAAGCTAAAACCTGTGCATGGTGCTTGTGCAGAATTAGCGACTGCCAGTACTTTATTTCTCGCAACGCATCTTGGGATCCCCGTCTCTACCACGCATACCATTACGGGTGCTATCGTGGGTGTGGGTTCTTTTCATAAGGTTTCTGCTGTGCGCTGGGGGATTGCGGGGCGCATTGTCTGGGCCTGGATCTTAACTATCCCCGCGACATTATTGGTTGCCGCAGGGACATGGTTTCTATTGGCTAGATTATTTTAATGAAGATTTTTTCAAAAATTAGTACACCACGCTTGATATTACAGCCAATCACACTTGATGATGCCAAGGTTTGTTTTGAATCAGAACAGGCATCTATTAAAGAATTATCTCCATATTGGATTTGGGCGAAATCTGACAGGTCAATAGATGATGTTAAAAAATTTATAAGATATGCATTAGAATACCATAAAGAAGAATTTCCAGAAAAAATGTTTTTTTCAGTATTCTCAAAAAAAGATAATAAATTCTTAGGTTTAATATGGCTGGAAGAAATAAGTTGGCATGTCCCTTATTTTGAGATTGATTGTTGGCTGGATACCAGAGAAACCGGGAAGGGTTATGCAACAGAAGCGATTAATGCCTTATCTAGGGCATGTTTTACAATGTATGATGCCAAAAGAATACAAGGTAAAATCTTTTTAAATAACAATAAAAGTAAAAGCATTTTAGAAAAGTTAAAGTTCAAGTTGGAAGGAGAGTTGGAAAACTATTTTCTTGATTTTGTTACACGAGACATTAGGAATGGTCTAATATATTCTTGCTGTAATATAAATAGTTTGCCTTTCCTAGAAATTGATATCTTCTAAGGGGTCTTTCTAGCAAGCGAATTTTAAGATTGATCCCTTTGTTTTTATTTTTTACTCACCATCGAATTTTGGGATTCTTCTTTCTGCGGCGTTGACATGGTTTCTTTTGTTTTCGCTTTTTTGTTTCGGTATTGGGTGAAAATTAGTTTTGCAGCTTTTTCGTATTCTTTAAGTTTAGATTGTCGTGAATCTTCTGTGCTGCGCCAGGATGAATCATCTTCGTTTATAAAAAGAAATTGATTACCCGTTTTCATTACCATTTGTTGTTCCAGGCTGACGGCATCAAAATATTGCGCACGTTTTGCTTTTGGGATCTTTCGCTTATCGCAGGCCCTTGTAAATTCAGGTGGAATCACTAATTTAGCGGCATGTAATAAAGCATCAGGTCCTGTAGTGGCTGAGACTTGTTTGGTTAAGAAACTGTCAAATTGTTCTGCAGTAAAAGAAGTTTTTGCGGCAGCTCTATATAGAAACAGATCAGAGATAGAAGAATCTTTTTGTGATTTTTTAAAGGCATCAGAATTTATAGTTTTAAGAAATGAAGCGGCGTTTTGATTAGGAAGATTTTGTTCTTTCCTCATTTCTCTGAAAATATGCATTATACAAGCAGTGGTTTTTTCTGTGTAGAGGCTTAACATTATTTTTCGATAATAAACAAATAATTCAGTTTGTGTTTCATCACATACAAAAATGTCATTGCTGAGATAAGAGCTTACAAATTCTCCCGTACTAGAAAGTTCACATATGCCACTTATCAAATAGCCGAAAGGAAGGTCTAGTTTTTCAAGCTTTTGCTTATTTACTTTTCTTGAATCAAAGTCTGTATAAATACGTCGCATACTGGTTATCGGAGTCAGGGCTCTTACAATATCAGAGGCAGCTGCCAAACAACCCGAATCTTGTCGGATTTCATCTCGGGCAATTTGCAGTAACCTTAATTGAGCTTCTTTGTCTTGTAAGCTTTTAGATTTTCTAAGACTTTCTTCAATTATTGATAATCCCATGAGGCTAACGTTCACATCCTTTCTTTGACAAAATTCCTTTAGTTCTTTTTGTGTTGCAGGGTCGAAATCTTCAAAGTTACTGATTAAAACAATATCATCCTTTGGGAAATATGCTCTATGTCGTATTAACCTTAATTCATTTAAGATTCCCCCAAGTGGGTGGTTATTGGGTTTTGAAAACCAAATTTTTACAAGTCTGTTTGTATCCACACTGATCATAGGATTATCTTCTTTTATAGTTATATGAAAGTAATGATTATTTTAACATGTTTCCAGAACCCTTTCTATGGACTTTTATTTCCGGCTATTTTGTAGTATACTCCAAAACAGACGAGTCTATTTTGGAGTATATGTAAAAATAGCCATGAAAAGATATTGTGAAAGCTATATATATCAAGACCTTATGAAAAAAATGGTATTCATAGGGGGGCCTAGGCAGGTGGGGAAGACAACCTTAAGTAAAAGCCTATGCCATGGTCAATTTGCCAAAAGCGAGTATTTTAATTGGGATAAGGATACTGATAGACGGGCCATTTTAAAACATCAATGGTTATCCGAAGACAATTTGGTTATTTTTGACGAGTTGCATAAATACCCACGCTGGAAAGGTTGGATAAAAGGCATATACGATACCAAACCTGAACATCAGCAATATTTAGTCACAGGTTCCGCCAGGCTGGATACTTATAAGCGCGGTGGCGATTCTTTGATGGGACGTTATCATTATTGGCGATTACATCCCTTAACGATCGATGAATTGCCAGAAGGCATGTTAGCTATGGAAGGTTATCAAAAATTATTAACTTTAGGGGGATTTCCAGAACCTTTTTTAACGGCGAATGAACGTGAAGCGAGGCGTTGGCGACAGGAACGATTTAATCGTATCTTAAGAGAGGATGTCCGCGATTTAGAATCTATAAGAGATATTCAAATGTTATCTCTTTTTGTTGAAATGTTAAGAGAAAGAGCAGGGAGCATGATAACCCTTTCCAATATTGCTTTGGATTTACAAATATCACCTAAAACGGCCAAAGATTGGCTGGCTCTAGTTGAAAGGATGTATATTGCTTTTCCCATTACGCCTTATACGCGTCTTGTGGCGCGTGCAATTCAAAAACCCGCAAAAGTATTTTTTTATGACAATGCAGATGTGGTAGAAAGAGATGGCGTTAGGTTAGAAAATCTTGTGGCCACCACCTTACTTAAACGCTTACATTTTATTGAAGATTATTATGGCTATCCTGTGAGTTTGCATTATCTGCGTGACAAAGATGGACGTGAAGTTGATTTTGTCACGGTTATCAATGGAATAGTCTATGAATTGATTGAAGTAAAAACTGCTGACGCGACGATTTCAACCAGTTTGAAATATTATTCAGACAAATTAAAGCCAAAACATACTGTTCAAATTGTTGGAAATTTAGCGCGTCCTTATAATCAAGGCAACATATTGGTGACAAATCCAATTGATTACTTTAAAAATCCACCTTGGGCCGCTGGTTTTGAGATAAAATAATTAAAATCTAAATCCGATCGCGAGAAATGACTCTTGTTGCGCAGAAATGCGTGTAATTACAAGTAAATCAAGAAAGGCAAAATAGTTGATTGTAAGCTGTGAAGACTCTTCATTTTCTTATAAATAAAGTGTATAATGGTTTATTAATTATTTAATAGTATAAATATATGGAGATGAAAATATGTCCTCAGTAATCGCGAGCGATCAGGAAACCGATCTCAAAAGAAGAAAAGATATTAGTGAATATTTTAGTGCTTTGTCTAATGTATTACAAAATCCTCGTGCCAAAGCCTGCTTTTATGATGTCCTGGTAAAAGAAATCAACCAAGATACAGTTCATTTTCTTAATCATATGGAGTACCTTGGTTTAATATATGGGGTGGAAAGAGTAGAAGGTAGAGAACCTTTAGAAGCTATTGATGGGCCTCTGATTAAACAATTTAAATTAATATGTCAAAATTCCATTTTGATTGATGCGAAACCCAAAGGGAAATCTGAAAACTTGGGTACTAAACTGCGTTCGGCAGGAAAAGATTACGATACGATAGTTTTTGGCAAAGACAAAGATGATGAAAAATCCCGTGTTGAAGCAGAAGCAATAACAAGCGATGAATATAATACAAGGGTTACAGCGTTTTATCAGGCCATTGATAAGCAAGATAAAGATTTGCTGTCTGGCAAAAGTCTCTTTGGTGCTGCCATGGAAGCAGTCTTATTGCTGTTGAATCTTGATTCATTTCAACGCTTTAAGAGTTCAAGAGCATTTGATGATTTGATTGATGGATTTGTCCAGTCAGATATTCTGCTTGATGGTTTGAGGGTTGCAGCACCTGTTATGTTAGATGAGATCCGAGATTTAAGATTGAAAATAAAAGAGTATTTAGACTTTGTTGATGGATATGAAAAAAATACCTTGGATGTGTCTAAGGTTGAAGCCCGTGATAAGGTTGTTTTTCCGGCTATTTGTCTTATTAGAAATTTTTACAAATTTCTGACCACGGGCAGTGCTCAAGCGAGTGATGTTGGAAAAAGTGCTGTTCAAAAAATTATTACAATTATGGATAATTTAACAACAATTCAAGAAACTTTGCGCTTGGATGTAAAAGAATCTTCAGAGAACCCAGGCTTTGCAAGAATAAATTCGTTGTTGATATCTATCAAAAATGTGATGACTAAAGCTCGTAAGATTGGTGTTTGCACTTCTACTGTGTCAGATCATTCAGCTTCGCCAATGCTGGAAATGTTTAAATCAGCTATTCGCAAAAGTTCCGGCACAACCGGAAGAGACTCACCTGCTCACGATAAAAGTAATGGTTTGTCTAAACCCACATCAGTAACGCATACTTCGACGCCAGGGCTACCACCGATGCATCCCATGATACAGGCAAGGCGAAAAAATTCGCAGATAATTGCAACAATAGAAGGTGCTTTCAGAACTGCAGATGCAACAACTGCATCGAGTGATAAATTGTCAGTGTAAAATCAAGGGGTCCATGGAGGACCTCTTTTCTTAATCATCACTTTTGAGATTCAGATCCTGATTTTTTCCTTTTTTTCTTATTAATTCTCACATCATCATCTTGAGTTCCTGTTTCTGGCTTTTTAGTGGAAGCCGAATCTCTAAGATAAGTCAAGGGTATTGAGGGTGGAGATAATTGCCAGCTACTCGCACGTTCTAGTGCGGCATTTTCTTTTTCGACTTTCTTTTCAGAATCAAGTTTTATTGTAGCACCAGATGTGGATCTAGGTAGGGATTGGGTGCGACTAAAGGAGGGAGTATTATTATAGAAAAGTAAAAAAGATGGATCTTCGTTGGTGTCTACGATGGGTGTCGGAGGGCAATCTTCATTTTTTGCCTTTAATGCTTGACAAAAATTTGTGATATCTTTTTGTAGTTGGTCTATCTGAGGTATTGCACGTTTAAGTTTGACTAATTCCGCTGGATCGTCTAAACGATTGTTAAAAACATAATCATACCACTTGGCATGTTGTCTTATACGCTTTTTAATATTTTTATAAGTCCTTTTTTCCTTTTCATCGCAACCTTTTTCTTTAATAGTGCGCTTAATTTCATCAATTTCAGCACCACAGAAACGATTGTCATCTGTAAAATAATGGTCAAATTTATCATTGAGTTCATGCAAAAAGGCATCGAATTCTCGGTTTCCTAGACAATCTTCTGTTTGCTCATCGATCTGTGCTTCCTGTGTGGTTGCTCCATACTCTGGCGAAAGTACTTGTTCTTGTGTGAGCACTTCGTCTGGGACGGCCATGATGATCTCTCCTTTATTAGCTGTTTAACTTTGTTGTTTGCCTATCTTTAAATAAGGATAACCTAAAGATCCTTATCAAATCAATAGGCGCATTTTATAGGCGATAGATTTTTTCTGCATTACTGTAGAAAATCTTATGTTGTTCTTCTTCAGAGTAGGCAGAAAATGCATTTTTACATATATTCAGATAATCACCAAAATCATAAAAAAGGCCATCTGTGGGGAAATTGCTGCCAAACACCGAGCGATCTACACCAAAAATCTGGATGGCAATTTGTATATAACGCATGATGGTTTCTAGACTTTGCTGTTGAAAGACAACGCCTAAACCACTTATTTTTAGCATCACATTGGGGCATTCAGCCAGATCGGACATTTTTTTTTGCCAACTCAAAAAGCCTGCTTTCGTAAAATCTAAGGGCCAACCTAAGTGTTCTAAGATAATGGTGATATTGGGGAATTCATTTGCTAGGGCAATGGCATCTTCTAATTGATGTGCATAAATTGAGAGATCAAAAGACAAGTGATATTTTTCAAGCAAAGAAAAGCCATATTGCCATTTAGGGTCGCGCATATAGTCTTTTCTATCCGTCATACATAAATAAGGTTTTTCATCAAAATTAAGAGGCATACGTATGCCCCGAACATTGGCATATTCACAATGCTTTTTGATGCGATCTTCAACCAAGCTGTCGGCCAGTGCTGCATAGGCCACAATCCCTTGAGGAATATGATATTTATCTGCTTCTTGTTGAAGCCATTTGGTTTCTAAAACAGGATCATCTGGGAATCCGAATACTTGCAAATGCACAGCTTTTGCGATTTTATATTTTTTTGTGAGAGCGATATAGTCTTTGGCTAGGAAATTCTTTTTTAATTTATCGTAATTGCCTACCAAGGCTTCTACGTTTGGGTTGTGATGATTCAACCAAGGATAGGGGTTTCCAATATCCCAAAGATGCATTTGCGTATCAATAATTTTGCCACCGTACATACATACTCCTTAACCCTTCGAAACAAGTTGATTAACTTAGTTTCGCTGTCCTAAATCATACATTATAAGCCTGATATCTAGATTATTGTACTATAATTTGATATAATACCTTAAATCTTGTTACAAATCTGCATTTAATTTTATGACGATGATGATAAAGCAAAAAGGTTTATTGGATATTTTTATTTTGGCAGCACTCTTTGGGCCTTCATTTCTATTTATTAAATTGGCTGTTCAGGATATAAGTCCTATTACATTAGTCACTTTACGAGTGGGTATTGCGGGTTTATTGCTATTCACCTTATTAAAAATCAAAAATACCCCAATCCCGCGCGATCTGAAATTATGGAAATATTGCTTTATTCTAGGATTTTTTGTAAATGGCTTGCCATTTATTTGCTTTTGCTATTCGCTTACACTGATTCCCAGCAGCTTATCAGCGCTGATTAATGCCATGACGCCAGTATTAACAGTATTTCTCGCCAATACCTTTTTACAAGATGAACGTTTAACCTGGAATCGATTATTAGGCGTTATCTTAGGTTTTGCAGGTTTTATGGTTCTTTTTCTGCCTGCATTACTACAAAGTGATCTCGAGATCAGTCCTTTAGGGATTATATTAAGTTTCTTAGGCGCAACCTGTTATGCCATTGGCGCTGTATATGCCAGGAGATATACGTTACAAGCACCACCGTTAGTCATTCCCACCCTACAGTTATTAATAACGGTTTTGTATTTGCTGCCCTTGGCCTTTATCTTTGAAGCGCCTTTGATGGTTTTAGAAGCACCACTTCAAGGTTGGTTAGCCGTCCTTGGCTTGGCCATATTTGGATCGATGCTTGCTTTTATTATGTATCATCGTATTGTATCAAAATATGGTGCAACCGCTGTCTCTATGGCAACGTATCTTTTGCCCATATTTGGTGCAATTTTAGGGGTCACTTTCTTGAACGAAAGCATTGATATTAATTTTGTTTTTGCAGCATTGTTGATATTATGCGGGGTTGGGGTTGTTAATGGAATGATTCCAATCCCTGTGTTAAATCGCAGAGTCAGCTCTTAATACCTTAGGCGCGGTTCTTTCTTTCACTGATATTAAAGTAACAAGATAAGTGCTGCCTAATAAAAGAAAACAGATCCCTAAAGGCAGTAAACTATTTTCCTTAGCAAAAGAAATCAATAGACTGCTTATCCCGCCGCCCATAAATTGTAGACCTGTCATCAACGCCGTGGCCGCACCATAATTACCTTGAATATTGTCTAAGGCAAGTGCTGCTGCATTTGAAATTGAAATAGGCATCGCCGCAAAATAAATAAATGCAGGGATGAGCAGGGTATAGATATTAATCAAACCTAATTGATTGAATATCAATAATAAACTGCCTGCTAATAACATGAGTGCAATGGTTACCCTTAAAAGCGTTCTAGAGGTAAAATAATGAATCATGCGCGAATTAATAAATCCTGAAATAAAGACAATACCGCAAAGAGAAAGCGCTGTAAACCCATATTCCGTAGCGGATAGCCCAATGAAAGATTGTAAGAGAAATGGACTAACAGTGAGGTAAGCAATAATTCCCATAACCGTTAAAATAGTGCAGACAGAATAAAGCATAAATAAGCGATTACTGAGTAGGGCTTTGTAAGAGGCCAGATGATTCCCTATGCCGGAAAATGAATGATGTTTTAGTGGTTGATCCCTCATGATTAATTTTACTAAAATCAATACGAATATAAGATAAACAAACATTGTCACAAAAACCATTCGCCATGAGGTAGCATCTTGAATCATGCCCCCTAAGGGTGGTGCTATGGCGAGTATCAAGGCCATAAACATATGGATGTAGGAAAAATATTTTCTCAATTTTTCGCCTTCAAAATAATCTGGCAAGAGTGCACGACTTGTGCTGACAATCATGCCGGTGCCGATGCCTTGTATGAATCTTGCAAGAATGAGAAAATAAATATTATGTGCAAAAATGCACAAAAAAGTGGCAATAAGACTAATGTAAATTCCATAAAGGATGGGTATTTTTCTGCCAATGTTGTCGGAGATAGGGCCTACAATAAAAGGGGTTAAACAGAAACTAAACATATAAACGCTAAATGTTAACTGTACTACTGTGTTGGAGGAAGCAAAATACTGTACCATATAAGGCATGGAAGGCAAATAAATATCTGTGGCAATATAGCCTATAGAAGTTAAAATCAAAATAAGTACAAATATAATGATGTCTTTCATAATACTGTTCCAATCTCTAGAATAATATTTTATAAGACATTATCGCATATTGCAGCCGAAAATCAAACAATTGTTTTCGGATCCAAAATGCGCGCATATGCAAAGCTAGGCCCTAGGAATGGCAGCAGCGGTTAACATGGAGGCTATTTTTTCGCTGATTTCACTACTCGCGGGCAGGATGACAGGAAATTTTGTGGGTGATTTACAAACCCCCAGACTCGCGAGCGCCGCTTTAAAGCAAGCAGGATTGATTTCTGCAAAAAGCAAGCTGATGAGATTTTTGATTTTTCGAAAAATTAACAAACTCTCTTGTATATTCCCTTTGTCTTTTGCCTTTAACATATCTTTCATTTGCTTACCCACGATGTGAGAGGGGGCTGCGATGGCGCCATCGCCGCCATGCGCTAAATAATCAAAATACATGAGATCTTCCCCACAAAGATAGGCAAAGGTATTTCTATCGGTATGTTCAATCACTTCATCGATATGATCTGTTCCTACGCCACAATCTTTAATGCCGACAATATTGTCATAACGTGAAAGTTCAATAATGGTTTTGGCATCCATGGGCTTACCCCCAGTGCGATACCAAACATTATATAAAATAATCGGGATAGAAGATTTTTTGGAAATTTCTTTAAAATAAGCTTTAATGCCATTTTGATCAGGTTTGACATAGGGCGGAGGAGTTATCAAGACTGCATCAAAACCTTTTTCCTTGGCTTCAATGTTGCGTTTAATGGTAATATCATGTCTAAAATGGGTAGTGGCAAGCGCCGCTCTTTTTTTTCTTTTCTTGCATTCTTCAAGACAAAGACTGGCGACCTTCCAATATTCTTCATCTGTGAGCAACACTCCTTCACCCGTAGAGGCGCAGGCAATCAGTCCATCAACGTCTTGCTTGTCAAAAAGATACTGTATTAATGCACGTTGGTCAGCTTCATTGATAGTCTGATTTTCCCCTTCGGTAAAACAGCTAATGATAGGGCAGTGTATGCCTTTGAGGGGATGTGGATTAGTCATGTAACTCTCCTTATACGCTATCCATATTATAAACCGTTTCCAGGCCCTGCACTAAATTTTTGAGGGTCTGACCCACCCTCACCCCAACCCTCTCCCGCAAGCGGGAGAGGGAGTTTATAAGGTCAATTTGATTTTTGTACAAAATTAGGTTAAGGTATATTTTAATGAGGGCTTGAAAGGAGTCGGACATGATGAAAAGATTTTCATGTGAAAAATTGGCGAGAGACAATGTGATTGCACAATGTTTAAAAGAGGGCATCAAACTGAGTTATCATATGCTTGATAAAGAAGCGCAGATCCATGCTTTAAAACAAAAATTAATAGAAGAAGCAGAGGAGGTGTTTGAGACGAAGGAAACAGAGGATGTTATAGAAGAACTGGCAGATGTGAAAGAAGTCATGTTGGTATTAATGCAAAAGTTAGGGATTAAAGAGACAGAGCTTGAAGCGGCACGTGCTAAAAAGCGTCTTGAGATGGGGGGCTTTATGCAGGGGATTTATGTTCATCATGTGGATGTTGCTTTGGATTCTCCTCGGTTGAATCATTTTCTTAATCAGCCCAAAAAATACCCTCAATTACCGATAAAACAAGAAGAGAAATTATTTGATATTTATATTGGGATGAATTGATCAATAACCAAATGACTTTATTTGGCTATTCTTGATAATATTGATGGTTGTTTCCGCCTTTTTCTTTGGCGTGGTACATGGCGATATCTGCATTTTTCATTAAGGCGCGGGTGTCTTTGCCATCGTCTGGATATAAGCTAATCCCAATACTCACTTTGATAGTATGATGAATTTTTTTGTGCACTATTTCTTTGCTGATAATTTTGGTTATTTTGTTAATGGCAGATTCTACATCCTCTTTATTCCGAATGCTTGCAAGTATGATAATGAATTCATCTCCGCCTAAGCGACAAACGGTATCAATATTTCGCATGCTGTCAAGTAATCTGGTTGCTAAACTTTGTAATACATAATCTCCTGTATCATGGCCATACTTATCATTGATATCCTTGAAATTATCAATATCGATAAATAACAATGCCATTTTCTCGGCATGTCTTTGACTAATATGGATGGCTTCATTAATACGACCGTCGAGGTAGGCGCGATTTGCTAAACCGGTGAGCATGTCATGATAGGCTAAGTGTTGTAGTTTATTTTCAGCCAGGGTGCGTAATTTTAACTGATAAATAATGATAATTAAACCTCCCACGAGAATTAAAATGCTAATTGCATCTCCCAGCATGGTAAAAAAGACGACATTTTTAGAATCCTCATGCACAAGATCGGTGCGTATCATTAAAAGTCGTTTTTCTTCCTCGTTGAAGCTGTTATGCATTTCATTTAATTTTTCAAGAAATTGTAAATTCTTGTTTGTTTCTTCGAGTTCGGTTTTATCATCCAAAGCGTTTTTCTGTTGTGTGCTGATGGTGCGAGTAAGTAAATCTGTACGATTTTTTAACTGTGATTCAAAGTCGACAACTTTACCGTGTTGTGTAGGGTTGTTTGCTGTTAACTGTTTCAGTAAATTTATATCATTGAAAGCCTGGTTGCTATAATTGTTAAACTCCAGAATATAATCATGATTACTGGAGGCCATGAATGCTTTTCCAGCGGCTGACATTAATAAAGCGTTTTTAAACATGCTATCGGATGTTTCGATAACTTGATGAGTATGAGCGACCCATTCATTCGCTTCTCTTAGTTCTTGAATTTGTCGGTAGGTAAATACAGTGATAAGATTAATGACGGACAGCGCAAATAGTGCAATGACGATGACTAAAAAATTGGTGGTTAACTTATGCATGCCTATTCGATTCCAAATAGTTCTCCTGTATTGCTTCCTGCCCAGCAACTATGACCAACGCATTGAAAAGATTTACTGCAGAGTTCTGTAAATACAGCTTCGTTTTTGATGATAGCTGTTTCATAGCCTAAGGGCAGACATTCTGGTCCGATATAACGTCCTTGAATGCGTATTTGTCCAATCACATATACATCTTTGTCAATGGGGAAAACCGCTTTATCAGGATTAGTCGAATGACAGGCAATATAACAGCCAGGGGTTCCTTTAAAAAAATTAATATTGGGTAAGGTTTTTTCTTCAAAGTCGGGGGCCGCATCAATTCTCATATATCCTGCTGCATTAACAAATACTTGCATGCATGGGGGTAGGGGATCAATTGCATACAATCGTCCTTTCATAAATTTTTCAAAACAGCTTAGGGCTTTGTTGCCACACTGTACATTTGCAGGCAGTCGAGTAACAGGCGCTAATGGGGGCTCTTCAGTGACGATGGGGGTTTCTTTCAGTTTATGTACTACATGGCGTTTATGTTTAGCATGGTGCTTATGGAGTTTATGGGCCACACGGTGTTTACGCGCATGTGGACAAGTATCACAAGGCTCCTCCAATACGCGCTGACAGCTGTCGCAGGTAGTGTAATCATCCTGATCATGGGCATAGGATAATTGGCAAAAAGCGATGAATAGCAATATGCAAGTGGTTTTCATAGATACCTATACCTTGACAAAAAATCAATTACTATTAGTTAGTTTATTAGAAAAATGAATGTTTTCAAATTTGACAAACAACGAAACATTAGTTTGTTTTTTATCTACAAATAAATGACTGCGGGGTTGACGTATGATCACCTAGACATCAAACTGATCACATGGAAAACATGAATGCACTGAATACAGATTTATATCAGCTCACCATGGCACAAGGGTATTGGAAATTAGGAAAGCATGAGCAAATCGCGGCTTTTGATCTTTTTTTTCGAACATGCCCTTTTGGGAATGGATATGCCATTGCCTGTGGCTTAGAAGCAGTCACACAATGGATAGCGCAATATCATTTTAGTGATTCAGATCTTGCCTACTTAGCCAGTCTGCAAGGGAATGAAGGACGTGCTTTATTTCAGGCTGATTTTCTAAAAGCACTGGGAGCGATGACTTTAACAGTTGATGTAGAGGCTATCCCAGAAGGTAGTCTCGTTTTTCCAAAAGAACCTTTGTTGCGTGTTATCGGGCCCTTATGGCAATGTCAATTATTAGAAACCTTACTTTTAAATCTCATCAATTTTCCGACATTAATTGCGACAAAAGCTGCTCGACTTTGTCAGGCACTACCTCCGGGCGCTAGTGTGACAGAATTTGGTGTTAGACGCTCGCAGGGGCCAGATGGGGGTTTAACAGCCAGCCGTGCAGCCTTTGTGGGTGGTGCTGATTCTACTTCTAATGTATTGGCAGGAAAAACATTTGGGATCCCACTTAAAGGCACACATTCCCATAGTTGGGTGATGGCCTTTGACACAGAATTAGAAGCATTTGAAGCTTATGCAAATGCGATGCCGGATAATGTTATTTTATTGGTGGATACTTACAGCAGTGTACAAGGGATTGAAAATGCCATCAAGGTTGGAAAAAAATTGGAATCCGCAGGTCGTCATTTGTTAGGGATCCGATTAGATTCAGGGGGCTTAGCGGGTTTAAGCCAAATGGCAAGAGATATGCTAGATAAGGCCGGGTTTAAAAATACTAAAATTGTTGCGAGCAGCGATTTGGATGAATATGTCATAGAAAAATTAAAAACACATCATGCACCTATTAATATATTTGGCGTAGGCACGCGTTTAGTGACAGGACATCCTGATGCTGCCTTGAACGGCGTATATAAACTGGTTGCTATTCAGGATGAAAATCACCTTTGGCGTTATAAAGCTAAAAAAACAGATGATTTAGCAAAATCAATGATGCTAGGCTTGCGGAAAATACAAAGATGCAAAAAAGATGGGCTGTTTGTAAGAGATAGGCTTTTTGATTGGGAAGCGAAAGAACCCGAAGCCGCCGCGGGAGAAACAACGGAATTACTCTTAAAACCGATATTTCGTCGTGGAAAATTGGTGTATCATTTACCTACCTTGCAAACAATACAGAAATTTTGTCGTGAACAAATAAAATGTTTGTCGCAAGACTTGGTTTCATTAAAACCCAGCTCTGTATATCCCGTTGAATTTATGTAAGGGAAATTGATATGCGTTATATAAACGTTGCTGCGGCCAGCTTAAATCAAAGTCCCTTGGCATGGGATCAGAATAAGCAAAACATTATAGATGTGATTGAAAAAGCACGCGAGGGAGGTGTTCATGTTTTATGTTGTCCTGAATTGTGTATTACAGGCTATGGCTGCGAGGACATGTTTTTATCTGTGGCCAACACCGAGATGGCATTTAAGAGTTTACTTGAAATACTGCCGCATACTAAAGGCATGATCGTTGCCCTAGGGTTACCTGTTTTACATCGAGATGGATTATATAATACGGCATGTTTACTGGTGGATGGCAAAATTGCGGGTTTTGTTGGTAAACAACATCTGGCCTCAAGTGGTGTTCATTATGAACCTCGCTGGTTTAAACCCTGGCCAAAAGGCTGCAGGGATGTTTTTGATGCACCTCAATTACCAGATGAGCAGTTAATTATTGGTGATCTTATATTTGAAATACATGATATTCGCATTGGATTTGAAATTTGTGAAGATGCTTGGGTAAGTACCCGTGCAGGCATCAATCTTGTGAGAAGGGGGGTAGATTTAATTTTAAACCCCAGTGCCAGTCATTTTGCTTTTGGAAAAAATTTAACGAGAAAGCAGTTTATTCTAGAAGGTGCTCGGGCTTTTGATGTGGGCTATGTGTATGCGAATTTACTTGGAAATGAAGCCGGACGCATGATCTACGATGGGGATACTTATATTGCTGCAGGCGAAGAAATGCTGGCGGAAGGAAGGCGATTTTCTTTTAAAGAATGGACGCTCACTGCAGCCACCATCGATGTTCAAGCTTTACGTGTTCATCGTGAAGCAGTGCCCTGTCAGGCAAGAACAGAAAATATTGTTTATATCAGAGATTTTAATTTTCATGCTCAAAAACTGACTTCTCAGAATGCATCTATTTCTCTTTGGGAAAAGAGTGATGCCATTAAAGAAGAAGAATTTACACGTGCAGTTACTTTGGGTTTGTTTGATTATTTACGAAAAAGCAAAACAAAGGGTTTTGTATTGAATTTAAGCGGGGGTGCTGATTCTGCTACTTGTGCCTGTTTAGTATATTTGATGGTAAATTTAGGCTTACTTGAGTTGGGTGAAAAGGCATTTTTAGATAAAATCGGGCAGCCTGATTTAAAAACATCAGAATTAATGTCAAGATTACTATATTGTCTTTATCAAGGGACGGAGAATAATAGTGTCGTCACACTGGAGGCTGCTGAAAGTATTGCGAAAACATTAAAAGCATCTTTTATGAAAATAGAGATCGATGCAATTATCAAGGCATATGAAGATCTCATCGAGCCCGCATTCGATCATCCCTTGGATTGGCAGCAAGATGATATTGCCTTACAAAATATTCAGGCCCGTGTTCGTTCACCCAGTGTATGGTTATTAGCCAATCTTAAGAACGCTTTGTTGCTTTGTGCTAGTAATCGTTCAGAAGCAGCCTTGGGGTATATGACCATGGATGGTGATAGCAGTGGTGGTTTGTGTCCTATTGCAGGTGTTGATAAAAGTTATATTTTGAACTGGCTTAAATGGATGGAAACACGTGGACCAGAAGGTTTACATCCCTTGCCCATTTTACATAAGGTAAATGTTCAGACACCCACTGCTGAATTACGTCCTCAAAAAATGCATCAAACAGATGAGACAGATTTAATGCCCTATGCATGGATAGACAGCATTGAAAAACTGTTTGTTCACGATAAACTTTCTCCTAAAGAAATTTTAAGGATTCTTTGCAAGCGACATCCAGAGCAATCTTCTAAAACGATTGCAAATTATATCGAAAAATTTTTCATACAATTTGCCAAACAACAATGGAAACGGGAACGTTTAGCCCCCAGTTTCCATCTGGATAATGAAAATGTCGATCCCAGAAGCTGGTTAAGATTCCCCATTTTATCTGGAGGCTTTCATCGAGAGATAACCCTGATGTGGACTGCTGAGGATAAACTTTGAGATCCTGCAGGGTCTGTTGCGCTTGATTCTGCCGGAGCGTCGTCTTCTTGATCTTCTGTCTCTATCAGTGAACCTCTTTCTTCTGCCGGGGGATCGAGATTCTTTAAGAAAGTTTGTATAACTACCGAATCGTCAAGCGTACGAGAAGAACGATTAGGATGTCGTGGAGATGGAGTAAATATCAACGAGCTGCGACGTGGCTGTGCCGTAGACGAGGCAGGACGCACAATAGTTGACGTAGAAGCAGGTGGTGTTGAAGAAGGTGTTGTTGAAGCGGACGGTGTAGAAGAGTGTGATGCAGGAGGAGTTGGGGTTGCAGTAGGCGTAGGAACGGCAACCTGTCTTGTGCGAATTGATTGGTCACCAGAGGCCTTATCAGGAAGTTGAAGTGATATTGGTATTTTACTACAAACAGATGTAATAGCTGAAAGTACGGGAGTTATTTTATCTGTCTCGCAAAGATGCAGATACATTTTCGTTTTGTGAGGAGATAATAAAAAACTATGCATTTCAGTTAAATGTGCTACAAAAGTGTGTACGTTAAAAGGTTCGCTGGAGGTAATTAATGTGTATAATGCTTGCATTTTTTCTTTAATATCAGGTTGTGCTTTTTCTTTAATATCGACCTGCATTTTTCCACCATCGGCTTTCGCTTTTTCTTTAATATCAACTTTTTTGCTTCTTAATTTCCATTTTTCCCAGCGTTTGCGCAAACTTTTAAAAAAAGCTTTTTCTCCTGCTTGTTGCTGATTAATTGCTTCTAAGCATTCACGCACACAGCATCTTGCTGTGTCAAGTTCCGTGGCTATATTTGGTGGTTTTGCTGTTCGTTGTGCATGATGGTTAGAATTACTTTTTAGTTTTTTATAATCTTCCGAGGATTTAAATGCAGAAAATCCCTCTATATTAAGTTGTGATATAATTTTGTCTTTTACAATTCCAAATATATTTTTAGTTTTAATTGATTCAGCGTGTGTTCCACCTAAACTAATGATTCTATCATAAACTATTTTTGTTTTATTATGATATTGTTTTACTCTCTGCTCATAAATTTCAATAGCTAAGCTGCTTGATTCTGTTGTGGTTTTAATGTCACCAGTCATTTGCTCGGCGAACATTTCACCCAACGTATTGCATGCAGAGTTAAGATTGAGTTGTGTTTCATCTTGGCTAAAAATATATTTATAGAATATAGTCATTAGTTCTGATATAAGCGGCGCATCTTCAGGTTTTAATTTTCCCCTTCCGATAACAAGTTCATTTCCATATTTTATTTCTAAACTACGAAGGCATTCCAAATAAATAAATTGATTTTGCTGACGTTGTAATTCTAGAAATGTACGAAAACAATCACTTGCTTCTGGGACATTTAATATACCATCTAGAGTATCAAGCAATTCACTTTTTTCGTGTCTTTCCTTGGAATCAGGCACGACCGCCATATGTCACCTCCTAAACAATATTCATATATACACACCTGGCTTCTATAGAGCCTGTATTTCAATTCTCTAGCTTGAAAAAATGCCAGGCGCTTGACTTGTGTGATATTGTATCACTGTTCCGGTATAAATTAACATTATGATGAATATCTGTCTAGTTTTTTTTGGAAAAATAAATTACTATTTATAGATACCTGTATAAGTTAATAAATAATAATATTGTGAGTAACTTTGCTGAAAAATAGTGAAAATTTAATACCCATAAGTTGATGCACCATATCGTTTTTGAGCCGAGTAGCTGAGCTTGTTATATCTTTATCTTGGTACGATATGATAATATTTTGATACTTATGCAATTAAAGGGGGGACTTAAAATATGCATCAAACGTTGTTAAAAACTGTAATGATATTGGGGCTCTTTGTAAGTATGCCTGTGTTTGCCACTCTAGCGCTTGGTAGCCCTGCACCAGATTTTACATTGATGGACACGATCTCGGGTAAAATGAAAAGTCTTAAAACCCTGAAGTCGGATAAGGGCACCGTGGTGATGTTTATTTGTAATCATTGCCCTTTTGTTAAACATGTACAAAAATCGCTTGTTACACTTGCTAATCGTTATGAAAAACAAGGGATAGCATTTATTGCCATCAGCTCTAATGATCGTATCACTTATCCAGAAGATGGCCCAGATAAAATGAAAATGGTAGCGCAAAAACTGCATTATCCTTTTCCGTATCTTTATGATGAAACACAAGCTTTAGCGCGCGCTTATCAAGTCACCAATACACCTACTTTCTTTGTGTTTGATAAAAATATGCGTTGTGTCTATCGAGGTCAATTTGATAATACTCGCCCTGGAAGAACAAAAGCGACAGGCTATGATTTGGCAAATGCCCTGGATGCGCTTTTGAATCAACAGCCTATTTCTCCTCGTCAAAAATTCAATGCGGGTTGTAGCATCAAATGGAAAAAGAGGAATGCTTGATTAAATAATAGGGTTTAGACATGTCCCCCAAGGTTAGCACCTAGACTGTGCAATTTCGTTAATATCGTATGGTCTAAATAGGTTGCTTCGCTTAAGTTTATGACAAGATTTTCTTTTGGTTTATTAGAAATCAGTTTCTTAAATTTTAAGTACCCTAAGAAAGTTAAAGGGCCTTTAATGGTGACATGCAGGGAATTTTCTTTTTCCTCTGTGAGGATTGTGGGATGCAATAAGGTTTTGAGGCTGTGACCTCTTAGTCTATGAAAAACGAATTTCAATAAAATACCGGCCAAGACACCCATCAGAATGTCGCTTATTAATATTACCAGAAATGTTGTGAAAAAGATGAGAAACTGATCTTTTCCAATTTTATAAGCATGAATGAATTCCTGAGGAGAGGCTAATTTAAACCCGACAAAGATTAAAAGTGCGGCCAAGGCTGATAAGGGAATTAAATTTAAAAGGGAGGCCAATTGTGTAACAGCAATCAACATAAATAAACCATGAAAAAAGTTGGCTTTCGCAGATTGGGCGCCATAATGAATATTGGCTTTACTTCTGACAATTTCAGAAATCATGGGCAATCCACCAATGCAAGCACTCACCAGATTGGCTATGCCTGTGGCTTTCAGATCTTTATTGAGATCGGATGCCGGTTGCATGGGGCTAAGCGCATCAATTGCGCATACTGTTAATAAAGATTCAATTGATCCGATTAATGTAAACATCACTATGTATTTGATGCTGGTGATGCTCAATATAACGGAAAAATCGGGGAATCTGATGGCGTTTAAAAAATTTTCAGGCAAATGAATGCGAAAGTGTTCT
>CAZCHZ010000003.1:0-19598 GCA_964498615.1 uncultured Legionellaceae bacterium
ACAATGGCAAGAGGCAGGGCTTTTGCAGATTTATTACTATTCGGGTTATATTTTCCTTTCTTACCATTGAGCGCATAGAAACTTGCTTCAAAATAGCCACCAATTGGGCAACGTGTTCTATGTGCCCAAGGATAACCAAAACTTTTTTGTACACCGATACGAATGGGCACAATGTCCGAAACCCCATGTCCCGAAGCAATGGAAATGCCTTTTTCACATTCTGTCTCTTCTACATCGGCGAAAACCAATTTTGCAGGAAACAACGCAAATGCGATTGAAATCCAAGATATTGTTGTTCTTCGCCAGATTTTTGGACACATAACTTAAGAAACATCCCTTTCATTAATCAAGATTATCTAAAACCTTATTTAATATTAGTCGTCATTTTCTTATTAAAGGGATATAACACATATTTTTTGGTCCTAACCTCAGTATCTTTCTAAATTGCACTAAATCTACTACAGTAAAATATACTATAATTTAAGTTATAAAACTTTCACCAAATAATAATTTATCTGCATATCCCCATTTGGGATATGCAAAATAGGAGAAAGTCTGATGCTTGACATTGATTTCTTATATATGACACTACCTTTACAAGTGACTACTAATCACCGAATCGGCGATTCGAATACGTCCCGGGGAGCCACTCTTCTTAATATAGGTGCTGATAAATAGCTTTTGAGCCATCTACTATAAGGTGGTGATGAAAAGCTTAATAAATCCCCACGTGAATTTTTCGCTTTAACAGACATTGATTCAGATTTTTGTTTAATCACCAAACTTAAGTTCGCCTTGTCTTTATGCAAATGTGACATCGTTTCGCCAAATATAAGTTTATTATCAATATGTTCTGCAGGATCTCTCAGCCAACTGTTAACATCCAATTTCTGATGAAGTACATCCATATCACCGTTAAATAATGCTATTTGTTCGATATAGGCATCATAATGTTGAGACAGCTTGGGCGCTCTTTTCCCGCAGAATAAAGTATTATGTGTCGACTCGATCCAAATGTGACGTGTACTATTTTTATCACGATCCTTAATTTTTTGTTTAAAAAAAGATGCCTCTTCTGGCGTAATCAATAAAAATTTCAAAGTGTGATTACTATCATCCTGAATCATAACAATAAATATATTATCCTTTTTATAGGCATCCAATTTATTGGGTTGAGTTTCACAAGTATTCATAAAGTTTTCGCTTACCATAATATTCGGATTAAACTCCCAAGTACGTTGCTTGTGAACTGTCCTACACATAGACTCTAAAGTATGAATAGAAACGCCTCCATGACTTGTGTAAGGTTCTAAAGCCCAAGTTTCCCAATTCAGATACCCCCAACGGATTGCATTAACAGGCACCGCATCACTTTGAAAATGTTGATCTAGTTCGTTTTCCAATTCTTGTTGCTTTTCCGTTTCCTCCTCTCGCTCTATTGACACTTCTGTTTCCATTAGACTATGCGTGATCACTGGCTGCCTGACTCTAGGTAGGCATATCGGTAACACAAATTTTATAATAGCAGCAAGCGTATCATTAAATAGGGCGAGCGCATTATCATCCATAGGTATTTCAGCAGCTTTCAGCATGTCTAACCATTGTTGTCTGGTTTCGTTTGCGGTATTCCGAAGCACAATATCGGTGTCTTCTTCAGAAGTAATATGTTTAAATTGTTCAAACGCTGTTTTGCTTACATTGGTAAAAAATACCCCATCAAAAATTATCAACATTTTTTGCTTGAAGAAAACATCTTTTGTTTTTAAAATTCGCTCCAAAAGATCATTGCGTGCAGTATTGCGAATTCTTTGAATACCGGATCGGAAATGCTCATCTTTAACCAATCTGTTAATTTGATTATCCAAAGAAACTTTTATTATCATTTTCACTTCCCATTTCACAGGGGAAATGTCGGAATGAGAATCCTGTACTTCTATGGGCAACATAAATATAACACATTGGAATTTACCCAATTGTGTTTTACTCAATTGGGATTTACCTAATTTTCGCATACGCTTAGATTTTTGATACAAATCATAGGCGCAGGTCTTAAATCCCAGCGTTACAATGGCGCAGGCATCCTCTGCCTGCGTTATGTTAAGGCCGCGACCATGAACTTGATCATAATACGTAAAGCGCTGATCTGGTCCACAGCCTAATTTTAGTTTTATAAATTTCTCATCGGTTCTTTTTAGCCAAATTGGCGTTGACGTTTCTGGATTTTTGCATATTTTTAGGGCATGAAGTTTACTTCCATCTGCTACATATAAAATATACAGTAGATGTGATAAGCCTAAACGTTCGCCTTGATTAGCAAAATACTTTGAAAACATATTGGCAACATCTCTTTCCGAGACACTTTTAAAACAGGCGCCCAGATCTATCCATGCACGCATTTTACTGACTATATCAGGGGAATATTTAGTAAAAAAATACTCTATAATTTTTTTCGCATCACGACCGAGTTTGGGCAATAGCACTGGTGTCATCGGATGCATCAGTAAATGATCAATAGTTTGACCATCAGTTCCCAGACTTGCCGCCTGATTTGCTTTCATTGCAATAGGATGACATCTGTAGTTCCAGTTTGTTCCTGTCATTCCTTGTATTGAACGACATTGTGATGCATGATTCTGTGCATCACTACGTGCTGTTCTTGCGTTCTTTTCTACATAGTTTAGAATATGATGGCATAAACAGTAGCGTTTAACTTTTGCTTTGTCTTTTATAAATTGATACAATGACATAAATTGCAGTTCATTGTCTAAATCAATTTCCTCGAGGTTGCAATTGGTTAATTCATAGAATTCCTGTAAAATTTTTGCATGTATTTTTAAATTTCCACCGGGGCCCAGTGCGGCTTCAGCTTGTTCTAAAAATTTCTTGAAAAAACTTTTGACGACAGCGGGTGAAAGTGACTTCAAAAAACGTTGAATTTTAATTGTATGATTTATTGTTTCAACATAGTGCCCAAATCTTGAAGGTTCATTGGGGACATTATTTCCGATGTAGGGAATAGCAATTTCACGCTCAAATCCTTTCTTTTTATCATCTCGACTCAGCCCAATATTTTCATCCATCAATTTTTCCAAACAAGGCGCCAATACATTTGATAATTCTTCTTTATATAAGGCGATCACATCGCGTTGCTTCTCGGTAAACTTATATATAAAACTAGGGATTGATTTGGCTTTGCCAAAAATGTAAATACGTAATTCTTCTTTTTCATGCTGATTAATTTCAGGTTGAAGTGAAGCCATTATTTTATACAATGGGCTGTTTGTATGCGTTATGAGCGATTGAGAAAGTCTGAGCAAAACTAAGGGCCATTGTTGCAAAGAAGGTAAATAATCTTCTAATACAATATCTTGCATAGTAATGGGATCTTTGATGCCCAAAATATCATTGATGGGCACTTCTTCTAAAAATTCAAATAGATCTAAAGCACCCTCAATCTCATGTTGCGGAACCATTTCACCCTTGCCTACGGTATGAATCAGTTGTTTTTTTCCATCTAAAGCGCTATCTGCCTCATCAATCAGAAGATTGGCATCTCGAAACAGATTTACAATCTCATCAAAATATTTTAATTTCTGACAAACGACAAAGTCCTTGATGTTGCCGAATCTTAATAATTTCAGGTATTTCAATTCAAAAGATTGTAGACTTTCTTTATTCGTCATCAAATAGTCACGACGCCGGATGATTGTTCTCAAACGATCAAGAAGGTTTTTCAAATAATTCACCGTGCAATTCACAGTATCATCAAAAAGAAACTTGTGACCTGATTTATCAAGTAGTGTTTGTGTTGTTTGATTAAAATCAGCTAAATTAATATCCAATAATTCTATCGGAACTTCCACTATCGAAAGATGGATACCATCAGCTTTTAATACTGCTACCACAGGACCTATGACGGTTGACTTCCCATCTCCCATGATCAGTTGTATACTTTGACTTATATAACCCGCCTGATTTTTTTTAATTAAATCTTCTATATAGCGACACTGCTTGGGATATAACATCTTGTTTTCCAGATATTCAAACAACAATAATACTGGCTGTAAATAAGGATTAAAAGAGCGTTTCATACTTAAACATCTGGCAAGATCGTTTAGGGCAGCTTCATGTTCTTCTTGAGTCATGTCAGGCTTTAAGCACTGCATTGTAAGGATATAAATCCGCTCGCAATGTTGAAGATAAGTTGCTTTTATTAAATAATGAAAAATGTTTGTCTTCAACTTTTGCGTGTTTTCTTCATTCAGGCTTAAAAATTCTTTCAATAAATCGCGATCTTGCGCTAGAAACAAATGTAGGAGACGAGGCATAGTCAATTTAAAAGTTTGTAACCCTAGTAAGTTAAGCTCCCATCTTTGCAAAGCTCCTGCATTATCTGGCGGTAAATTGGCCAATATAAGAATATCTTTCTCTAGTGTTTTTACTTCACTTTGTTCATTAGAAATGATAGTTAATAAATCATTGTACAGATCTGTAATTATTTTCCCACCAGAACTCTCGTATAAACTGTGCATGGCTATGATTTTAGCGCGGTCTTTTCGATTTTCATGCACGCCTGCAATATAGTCTTCTTCAAATTCTCGCCAAAGATGTTCATGAATTGTCTTTGTTTCAACACCATCTTTTCCGTCATGCGCCAAGCTTTTGGTAAATAATGGCGCGATCGGTTGCGCATCAAGGATCTTCTGTTGCAGATCTATTTCTTTTACAAGCATTTCATAATATTTGTCTAATTTAGGTAGCGTTCCATCTGACAATTGTGAATTCAATGGGATTTTTAACACACTTTCTTTTGACGAAGGCGCATTTAAGCGAAATATCAATGGTCCCCCCGGCACCAGTTTTCTGTGATGCACAGTTATATTAATCAGTAGAGATTTTCCTTGGGCCTCCAATCTCTGCACTGTTAAAATAACATTATTTAAAGCAATGTGCCGTGCTTCGGCTGTATTTTTATCATCTATTGCCTGAGAAAACTCCTCTGGCCAACGTAAGACATATGATAAAACAATAACCAGATTATCTATTACTACATTATTTGTGGCGCCACCATTATGCTGCAATCTTGCCACATAATTTAGGTGATGATCTGTTCTGGCAAATAATGCTTGTCTTTCGGGATAGGACATTTCTTGTTTGGCTAAAAAATAGAAATCAAAAAACGAACATAAAAAATCTTGCAGGCTGGTATCTAAATGCCAATCGCGAACATTTAGTTTTCTTGCTTCTCTTAGACATTTTTCACCATACAATATGGCTTTGCAAGAACGAGACAGCAAAGAAAAACATGAGGGGTTAAATGTAATTTTAACATTTTCTTGCAAAACTTGGCTATGCATCGAAGTCATATTATGTACATTATTCAGACGTGCTTCCAATTGTTTAGATCTAACATCCAATCTTTGATAATATGCTAACCAATCATCTGCACGCATTGAAGCTTTATGGGCATTTAATCTCGATTTTTCATCAACCCATCTATCTAAAGCCAGCATTTTTTTCCTAAATTGAATGTGAACCGCCGGCAAGTTATCTTTCTGAAAGAAAGCTTTTAAAATCATATGTTCTTGTTCAACATCAAGTCGCATTGTTTTGGGTATATTATTATACGTTTTTCTGTAGGCTTCATAAATATTCTTTAATGTTTTTTTAAATATTACACAATTATCATCACCATAAAATTCTTTTGTTTTATTAGACATAATAGTGATAATGTCTTTATTGGCAATTCTCAAGCCAGGATTATTTTGATGGTAACCTAAACTATCTTTCAATGAATCTTGAACAGGCAGCAAAGGATATTGTAATTTATGATTAGCCAATACAAGGGCGGCCAACAAACGCACTGCAGAATATTCCGGTGCCGCAATCCATGCTTCGTCTTGAAAATACAGCTCACCTGCATCTAAAGCAACAGCCGCTGGTAATTCTTGTATCATTCTTCTTAACCATTCTAGCTGCTCCGCTGTTAGCACATAGGCTTCATTTAAAAGCACTTTTAAAGTATTAAAGGCTAACAGAGGAAGTCTTTTTGCAAGATATACATAGGATAAATATATTGTATCCCTTGTAGATTCAGACATCAATTGATTTTTGCCTTCTAATTTATATGTCGCATATTTTTCTTGATAAGATAAATATACATATTTAGGATCGTTTATCTCTGCCCGCGTAAATTTATGAGCCAATAAAAGGCGTCTTTTTAAAATAGCGTTTTGGGTATCAAAATGATATAAATAATATTCATTATCGGGTTTATCCTCTACCACCATAAATTCCTGAATCGGAACTAAGGCCAAACGGCTTAATTTATCCTGGCCTTCAAACACAGCAAGTTCCTGTTCCAATTTCACATCTTCAGTACGTGGGCATAACACAAACATTGCATTAAAGCCAGAAATCACCTGGTAGGGATAATGTAAATCTAGCTTATAACGTTCGTCTTGCAGAAAAACAATTTCTGTTTGGCCATTGGTATCGCGTTCTTCAAATTCAATGCCATATCGAGACAATCCTATGCAAAGTTTTATGCCAGATTGAATTTGGGTTGAGGTAGGTGTCCAAAATTCTAAAAATGCAGGATCTTCAAATTGGGTGAACAATGCATATCTCTCTAAAAATGTATTTGATTTATGATTTATCAGTTCTTGACGACCTTGAGGCGTCATTCGGTAAGGGATTTTGTCTGCGGTATTATAATAACATCTGACTTTTTCGCTATGCAATGGATTTAGGATGACAACTTTTTGGATATCATGTTCTGTTGGCTCTACACTCACCCACGTTTGTGTGGCAAACTGCCTAAAAGTATCGGGAAAAGAAGGATGATCTTTTGGAGAATATTGATACCATTGCCAAACCCCTTCAATTTCCATGTGTTTTTGCAATATTCCTTCTTCTTTGGCAAGACTAAATCGATAGTGTTCATTCTGGATTGTAAATGAGAAACTCTTATGATCGGCCGAAACATGCGCTTGCAATAATTTTTCATTAAAGAAGCGTGCAAACAGTGGGTGAGCAGTGACTTCTGGTGGGAGGGGAATTATTCTTTTATCATTCAAAAATACTTGCCCTGATATGATGTTGATATTAATTTTTTCTGCCTGTTCTTTTTCCGACAAATATCTCACTGTCGGGAAATTTAACTGCCAATATCCATTTTTAGGTATATCTAATATTTGCATTCCTGCATTCGCTAAAATTTTCCTAAAAATCATATTTATATCTTCTGCGTTTCCAAACGCTTCAATATTCATTAGCAAGGCTTGCAGTAATGGAATATATTCAGACATTGCTTGTTGGACTTGCGACTCTACGAAAGGATCGCTTTTATCAAAATCCGATAAATTACGACGAAAAATTAAGGCTTCAATAATTTTACAAGCATGTTCCGTTGTGAATCCCTTATGCTTAATATCGTATTTTAAATTCCAAAGTCGAAAACCATATAATCGTCTTAATTGAGCAACCATATAAGTATCTTTTTTTAATGGTCTACGGTAATCAAGCTGCCGTTCAACGACATCATCCATCATATCAAACATTTCATTGACTGTTTTATCATAAGAGATATTTTGAATGCTGAGTACTTGTCTTAAAGCCGAGGCAATTTTCATAAAGAAAAAAGCCGGGTCCTTTATATTTTTCGCTTGAATATTAATTTTAAACCCTTTCAAAATTAATTCGGCGAGATCTGTAGCAAGATCTGCAGAAAAAACAAGCTGTTCTTCTATAAAATCGAATTGAAATAAATTAATAAAAACATACTGTTGAATATCTTTTTGGGTTAAGCGAGCAAATTCTTTCTTCATAAAGTCTACGATTGCCACAACCTGGGTATCAGGATGGATACGAATGTTGGACAGGGTTCGCTTTAACGCTATATTTTCTGATAAAACACCTTTTTTATCGCTAGTTTGAATGATATTGCTTAAGTAACGTTTCTCCTTAAGTCTATTGCTAATATTTTCTTCATCAATCGAGGGTTGTGTTGAAGACATTGGCAAAGTTTGTTTGCTACCTTCGTAAATGGAACGCAGCCAGATGGATACATAGCATTCGAATTCGCCTGTATATTTTTGGTTAATAAAATAAGATTCATAAACCTCTTTTCTTGGGTATTCAGCTGCGATTGATTCCGCCGTATGTGGAAAACGTAATACATCTATTTTACCTTCCTGGAAATGATCAAGCTCCGTACTGATTTGTTCTAGGCAAAGACGCACTTCAATGGTGGCATCCATCGCTTGGAATGCTGGATTAGATTTCAAAGTATTTCTATTTTTCAAATAATAATACGTGGCTTTTTCCACATCAGCCATTAATTGACAACCACGCGTAGTAAGATAGTTTTGAAATTCAAGATCCGCATTTAATATTGTCACTAATGCTTGCAGTACACTTTTAGATTCATTAATGAGTGCATGAACATAACTCGCATACATGGGTTCTTCATTCTTGAGAGCTTCATGCATTTTGCGAAAATAAAGATAATTTTCCCGCATTTTAGCATTTTTTACGGGATTGCAGGTAATAAAATAGGGGGATTCTACGATGGACTCCATGTCGCCTATACCACATAATATCGCTAAAATGCAACGTTTAACATTTTGATTGCTACAATACAGTTCTACAATCCTGGCCGCAAGCATCTTGCCTCTGTAAAGCATCACTAGATTGTCTGCAAAGGGTTTTAAGTCTTGGTTAGAACAGGCTGAAGCATAGATCGCATTCACATTAGCAAGACATTGCAAGATTATTTTTAAGTCTTTTTGCGATAGAGTATTAAAAACACTATTTGGATTTGATATGGAAACATAAAACGCATCGATCTGGTTAATAACACTCATATAATAGCTATTGCTATGGTTCTTTCGGCATATTTCTAATAATTCAAGAAAACACTTGACAGGATCTTCTGCATTAAAGCTTGGCAACTTGGTAATGGGAGGACAGGCAGCATTGGGTTTTTCAGAAACAAAATCCATTGTATAGGTAGCTTCTGGTTTAATATCATCTCGTATCATCACTGGCGGCATTAAGGAAGCAAGTGCCTTCGTGGGAACTACAGGAATATGACTTTGGCGATACTGTGGTAAATCAAAGCATAAACCATCCGTTTCCAGTGGATATTGTGCCCCTAGTCGTAATGTCATTTCTTTAATTTTATTAAAAAAACCCGCTTGTCTCAATTGAGAGATTTTTGACTGATGACCTTGTTTATTTATCATTCTGGCAGAATTTTGCAGTGCAAAAGCTAATTGGTGTTGCACGACTGGTTCAGCGAGTCTTTGCTTGGCAGTATTGCTCTCAACATAATCCACAAGGGAAAAACGTTTAATCTCAAAGCGAAGATTTTCATAATGCGTGCTATCACTGTAAGGGAATGTTTTTAGATAAGAAATTTCTACTTTCCAAGCACAGGTTCCAGAACGCTGCCCCAAGATCCAATGAGGAGATTTGGCACTGACATCTATTTAACGAAATCCAAGCAAGGCGGCATTTGTTAAAATATCATTATAAATTTTATTTTCATCAAAACATTTACGTCCCCAGGCGGGTGACATATTAGGTGCGATTAATCTGCGTATAAAACCAGGTAAACTCTCAGCATGCTCTTTCAAGTGCTCGGTGCCAAAAGGCATTTCAAATATCATCACACTTGAATGTCTTTCATCGTTTGCAAGTTCGGCTTTTTGATGGAATTGAAGACCCGCGCCGGTATTACGAATGATAAAATACCATTTATCCCCCTCCACCTTAAATTCATATAGCATCGCATGTCCTGGCCTGCCATTTAACCCCAACCATCCCCCGGGACTCACTATATTTCCTTTATTTTGTATAAGTTTTTGAACTGTAAACAACGACACTTCTTCTATACAATCTTGTTCGGAAGTTAATGCATATGTTTTCTTTTCTCGCAACAATTCTGCCATTTTTTCACTGATTTGTAGCGCCGGAAAAATATTGTCTCTAATTTTTTTCAGATCGACGATATAGGCATCAAGTTGCAGCCCCTCCATGCCTTCAATTTTCCATCGGCCCTCTATAGAGGCTGTTAAAAATTTATATAAATATCTTAAGGTATTATTTGCTTGATTGCCCTCAAGATGTCGCGTTCCCTTTAATGCATAATCATTATGAATATGTCCAAACAAACTATCGTCAATGTCACACTCAAAATCAAATTTTGGCGCTTCAATTTGACCGAACTGTAATGTTCGCAGTTTTTTAACTTTGCTTTTGAGATCATAAAGTTGTTGTTTATATAGACATTTTTCAAATAAATTCTCAATTTCACCTTGTTCCTCGCTTGTCAATTTTCCAATCTGTTGCAAGGCAAATAGGGAACGTGCGAGGCATGCTTTGACAAAATCCGCATGGGCATCTTTTGTTAAGTGTTCTAGGTTTTTAACAATACATTTTTTTAATATCAACGTAATGAAGGCATGATGATATTGCATTAGAAATTTCAAACCATCAATATTTTCTTTTTCTATACAATATAGCACCATATTTTCAAGTCCTTCTTCAGAAAACGCCCCCGCTTCTAACAATAACTCCATGATATCCTGGTCTGGCAAGCTATCGATATTATTAAGCAGTATTTCTGGCCCATGGCCTTGGCCTACCTCAGTGCTCCACGTTTTTGGATATGATTGATAATAAATATTCGTTTCGTAAGAATAGCTAGCAAAACGCATGGCCAATAATTGATTATATTCACTACGTAAAGCATCTGGAGATACATTATAAATTTTTGTGATAAGTTTAAAGGGAAGTTCAACTAATTGCGCTTCAATTTTACTGCTGGTTTTTTTATCTCTATTCCGCAGATTGTCATTCAAAAGTTCTATAAGAGTAGACATAAACTCTTTAGCATTAGTACCAATGTTATTTTCATTAAAATTTAATAAATGGGCTTCTTTTATATTGCTTATAAAAAATTCAAAAAATCTAATGATGATGTTCATTTGCCATTCAGCCCATCTTCGCGGATCTTCTCGAAGAAGATTGAGGTTAAGTGGTTGGGCTCCCGAGGAAACAACCCTGGACATACCCTTACCTTCAAAAGGATTCACGCTGACAGATGCTTTTTCCATATGTTCAAGCAGTAACGCGTGAACACCTGCATGGTTTTGATCTGTAAAGGGAGCGGCCTTGTATGCCCAAAAACAATGCGGAAACTGATTAGAATAATTTATTATAAATTTAATCGCAAAACTATCGTGACTTTCTTTTCGGACCAATTGAAACAAAGTTTGTACTACATAGACATCATGCGAATCATAAATTGCTTGAAATAGCTCATCTCCAGCATAAGAGGCCAAATCGCCTTCCAACTGAACCAATTCTTTAATCACTTCAAGATTACGCTCGAGGATTGCGCATGACATCGGCGTTTCTTTATCATGTTCTTGGCCAATAATGTCATGAATACTTTCAATAGCCGGAAAATGATCAGACAAATATACCTCAAGAACAGGAGATAATGTTTTTTTAAACTTCCTAATTTGTGCGTCAGATTTTTCTTTAATGTTATATTCTAACAATTCAATAACGTTTTTCTTTTTATGCTCTGATATTTTTACATTAGGACTATCGTTAATTTCAGCCAATAGTTCTTTAAGCTCAAAAACTTTTGCTTCGTGAAATAATTTTGATAAGTCATCAATGCTCATTGTATTGATATCTTGAATTGTTATTTTCATCAATAATCTCCAATATAAAAGCAATTTTTTTGATTTTTCAACCAACTAGAAGAGTCTCAAACTCTTCACCACGAAGTTACTCAACCAAATGATTCAACCTTGTCCTTTTTATCTCTTTTATAATAATGCATTTGCTGTTTCCCAGGACAAAGCCAGTATGTATCATCTGTGCATAGAATGCAATACTTTTTAAATGATACATTTCGTTGTTCACTTTTGCTGCCTTTAAAGATCTCGACTTCGCCACCTTTAATTTGGATTGGTCGTCAACCGATATCTTAGGAGCCCATAGTTAATTCTAGTCGGGGTTTTTGCTTAAGCCGTGAAGTTACACGGATTTTTTATCTTTAATTTTATTAATATTTATTTTCGTTTATAATAGCCATATTAGTTATACAAACACAAGTAAACGAGAGGAATTAAAATATATCGAATGCAATCCCGATGCCATAGGCAAAACCTTTTGGAGACTGTCCATGTTCTAGCGAAGCTTTTTCTCTCATGGGATATAACTTGAGTTGTTCAGGATCTTTCCAGCCCAATTTAAAATGTATTTTTTTTGTATCAGGAATGTAAATTTTTGGATAAGTGTCCAGTAAAGAGTAAGATTCTTTCGTATCGTTTTCGGGAAATGACATATCGTCTTTTAAAGTTTGGAAGTAATCGATGACCTTGGTTTTTTGCTTTATGACCTTAGATAAAATAATATTTTCTTCTTTATTCAAACTAATAAAAGGCATGATAAATTTTTGCCAAAATTTTGGCGTTTTTTCTGACAAGGTAGATTCTTGGGCTAGAGCTTTAGAAGAAGGGTTATTTTCCTTCGCTAGTGGTGCAGAAGATACTAAAAACACCAGTAATAGTACCCCTACTAAACTCCTATAAGAATTCTTATTCTTCATCATAGTTCAATCCGATCTTGCTCTCTTACTCCTTATATTCTAGTAAAAAAATGGATTTTCTCAAGTAGCACTTTTGCAAAAATAATGTAATCTTTTGGACTGGAACAAGGCAGCAAATAGCGATATTTTTATCTGAAGCCCTTGGCTTCACGAATGAGATCGTAGGCGGCACGAATTTGCTGTGTTTTTTCTTTAGCATGTTTTACCATACTTTCGGGTAATCCTCTTGCCGCTAATTTATCGGGATGATGCTGATTCATTAAACGTCGATAAGCTTTTTTAATGTCTACGGGTGTTGCATTTTCTGACACGCCCAAAACACCACAGGCATTTTCCAAAGAAGAATGTGCAGGTGTTGCACGATATCGCGCACCAGATTGATAACGATTATCATATTGTTCATACCTTGTGCCGGTATATCCTGTGTCCTCATAGGCGCGATACCACTGATGAAAAGCCTGGCTTGCCCATTGTCTTGCCCATAATTGTTCGAATTCTCCAGGAGAAATATTTAAGCGTTGGCAAATGACTAACAATATTTTTTGTTCCGCAGGTTGTAGTGGTCCATCTGCTAATGCGGCCTCGAGTTGGATTTCAATAAAAAAACGTAGTAAATCTTGATGTTGATGACATTCGCGCCATAACATATCTAGGGTATTTTCGAGTGAAAATCCCGCACTTTTTCCAACGTTGAATAAGTTTATCGCTTCATGTCGCAATGTGGCATCTAAACCTAATTGTGTCATCATTTCTTTAGCCACACGAATTTCATTTTCACTGACACGACCATCTGCCTTAGCAAGATGTCCCATCACAGAAAACGTCGCTGTAAAAAAAGCCTTTTGTACGTTTTCTGCATGCCCACGTGGAATATCATGCAGATGAAGATTTAAGCCCTTATCAAATACTGCGCCAATAATAAATCCAAATAAGGCTCCTAAGGGGCCATATACCATAAATCCCAGTAAAAAACCTAGGAGTCTGCCCCAAATGTTCATGCAATATCAATATCCATTTTATGTCGAAAGGCTTGGACTTCGTTTAAATTATTGACATGGGCGAGTTGCGAAGCTGTACCCAAATTATACCAAAGACCCTGATAGTACTCACCCGTGATTCTTTTTTTCGCAAACATTTTGGCAAAAATATCGGGGATACGAAATTTACCGGGAAGACATCCTTCAAATAACTTAGGGTTTAAAACATAAATACCTGCAAAATTTAATAAACCTGGGCCTTCATCTGTGATATAGCCATTTTCGAGTCGATAATCCCCGCGTTGATGGTGGGGCGGATTATCCACCAAGACAAGATGGGCGAGATCAATATTAAGATTAAGTAATCGTGAAAAGGGATAATCAGTCAAAACATCCGCACTGACCACAACAAAAGGATCCGGTCCCAACAAAGGCAGGGCATGATGAATGCCTCCGCCTGTTTCTAACACAGGATTTTCATGGGAGTATTGGATATTTACCCCAAATTGATGTCCATCTCCTAAGTAAGCTTTTAGCGTTCCGCCTAAATATCCCAAATTTATCACAATATCTTTAATACCTGCTTTAGCTAAATTTTGAAGATGATATACAATCAAGGGTTGTCCACACACTTGCAAAAGTGGCTTAGGAAGGCTGTCTGTTAAAGGCCGCATACGTTCACCGCGACCCGCCGATAAAATCATAGCGCGCACTTCATATCCTCCGGCAAGGATTTTTTTAAAAAATCCCCCAAGAATTGAAATTCAGGATAACGTTGGCAAGTGTCTAAACTATATTGGAGCGGCAGTTTTAAATCTTTCATGTACTGAGGTTTTTGATCTCTATAATATAAACGACAGAAAATGCCTAAATTTTTCAAATGTCTTTGTAATCCTGTGAGATCAAACCAACGTAGAAAGAGATCTTTTGGCACAGCTTGGGTTAAAAGCCCCGCATCATTGGCTTTTTTGTGAAAATCCATCACCCAATTTTCTACTTTCATCCTCGGCCAGGCTATATAACAATCTTGTAATAAAGACACCAGATCATACGTTAAAGGTCCACGCATTGCATCCTGAAAATCTAATATCCCAGGACTGCCTTGTTCGATTACCATCAAATTACGAGAATGATAATCGCGATGTACAAACACAGTGGGTTGTTCTGCTATTACGTCAAAAAATGCATCCACCAAAGGATCTAGGCAAGCGAGCATTTCTGTGTTTTCAATCCGACAGTGTTTTTTAAGATACCATTCCTTAAAAAAACTAAATTGTCTTGTTAAAAAAGGTTTATCGAAAACGGGGGCCTCCATTTCAATTTGATGGAGTGAGATCAAAGATGAGAGGGCATCATCATAAAGTTTGATGGCGGTATTGTCTGTCAATTCATGAAGATATAAACGATCGCCAAAATCACTTAATAGCAAAAATCCTTCTTCAAAATTGTGATGGATGATTTTGGGCACAGATAACCCTTTTGCAGCCAAAGTTTCTGCAAGGGTAAAAAACACTTGTGGCGTTTCAGGCGGCGGTGCATCCATTAACACATAGGAGGCATTGCCTACCTTAATGCGATAATAACGTCTAAAACTTGCGTCCCCAGCCAAGGGCTGACATTGGAAAGTTTTCGTTCCCAATATTTGATACAGCCAGTTATCCAAACTAGGTCGTCGACTCATGCTAGTGCTCCGTCAAATAAGCTTTTCCAAGTGTATCACTTCGATACTACGAGATCCCTCGCTAACGCTCGGGATAGTTCACCAGCTAAAAATTTTTGATTTGAAAAATTTATTAGCTGGTGAACTAGTTATCTCCCAAAACACATAAATATTTGCAGGACTCCTCCAGTTTATGCGATGTTGTGCCTGTGAAATGTATACTGAACGCTTTTTTATTAATTGTCACGATTCTGATAAGTTTTAGTGTTAGAAGCCTTAATTGCTGTACAACCCGAACTGCCATTATCTGTGATAACTACGATGATTGGGTTTCTAATCCAGAAGAAGGACTTTGCCATGGACATTATGTTGAAGCATTGCCCCCCTTCCCTGGAGCATGCCCCGAGTTCCTGGCCGAGCAACCGACGACTATCACCTCTCATCAAGGAGAATTTGTAGAAACAGGACCCACGACACTGCTTGGTAACGTGCGACTTATCGAAAAAAATACTGTGCTCAGCGCAGATAAAGCCACCATTTTTAGAAATTCCCAAACAGGTAAAATTGATATTGTGCGCGCTTGTGGGAATGTCCGAGTATTAGAACCCGGAGTTCGACTCGAAGGCAGCGAAGGCGAAGCCCAACTCTCCAATGATGTTATTACAATTGAAAATGCAAGTTTTCGTTTCTATCAACGACATGCAAGAGGCACTGCCCGTCGCATTACCTCGCGTAACAAAACCTATTTTGTTTTAGATAAAGCAACCTATACTACTTGTGCTCCCGGTCAAAACACTTGGGAATTGCGCGCCCAACGTGTCAGTCTGAATAAAATTTCAGGTAGGGGACATGCAAGACATGCCACATTACACGTCAAAGATTTTCCCATATTTTATTTTCCTTATGTAGATTTTCCGATTGACGATCGAAGACAAACCGGCTTTCTTTATCCCATCTTTGGCAACACTAATCAATGCGGCACTGAATTAGCGCTGCCCTTTTATTGGAATATAGCGCCTAATTATGATGCAACTTTTACTCCACGTTTTTTAAGCAAGCGCGGGGTGGACTTACAAGGGAAATTTCGATATTTAGTCTCCAATAGTACCGGCGAAGTGCGCGGATCTTATTTGCCCTATGACCGAACCTATAAAAGTTTTCTGCAACAAAGCCGCAATGCTCACCCAAACATCGCGAACAACGACCCCAGAGTGACAGCTTTAAATAAAACAAGTTACGCCAGAAGCCAATTTTTTGTTTCTAATTCAAGCGTTTTTAACCGCAATATTTTTGGCAAACTTCATTATCATACTGTGAGCGATGATAACTATTTTATGGATTTAGGAAACACTTTACAGGTTGCAAGCACAAATCAATTGTTGCAAGAAGCTGAGCTGCGTTATCAAGATACTCATTGGAATCATTTGTTACATGTTGAAAATTATCAAACCTTACATCCCTTTGCTGGGCCACAAACTTCCGATCCTTATCGACGTTTACCTCAATTTGCAAGTACTGCATATTATCCTGATCTTTCTTCAGGATTTGAGTTTGATTGGGGCAGTGAATTTTGTTATTTCGATCATAAAGCCGACCCGATGACGAATCTTAATATGACGAGAGGAGATAGATACCAAGCAAGACCCTCCTTAAGTTTACCCATGGTATATCCTGGCTGGTTTCTAAAACCACGTTTGCAATATGATTTATTGGCTGAACAATTAAGGCTCAATCCAGCAGCTTTTTATAGTCATCAACCCCAAAATCCAGGACGCGCCATTCCAATGTTGGATATTGATTCCGGACTTATTTTTGAAAGACCCCTTTGTTTTGCACATGAAAATTTAACCCAAACCTTGGAACCCCGCGCATATTATTTACTGGTGCCCTTTCAAAATCAAAACCGTTTTCCGATTTTTGATACCAGTCAACCGGGTTTTGATATTAATCAACTTTTTAGAGACAACCGTTTCAGTGGACTAGATCGTATGGGTGATGCCAATCAACTGACACTTGCTATCAGCAGTCGTTTGCTGAATACCTGTACTGGCGTTGAGCGTTTTATTCTCACCATCGGACAAATTCAATATTTTAAAAACCGCAGAGTCACCGCTTGTGATTCTGATACCGATCCTAACTGTATTAGGGCAGAAAACCCAGGATTTTCCAGACATCAATCTCCTTTGGTGGGACTGGCACGCTATCGTATCCATGACACCCTGACCGCAAATGCCGGCCTTGAATGGGATACTAATCGAAACCGTGATGAAAGACGTAGTTTTTACTTGCAGTATCATCCAAGCGATCTCAATGTTATCAATGTGGGTTATCAATACTTACGTCATAACCCTGCTAACGTTAACCCCGTCACCAATGTGATGTTCTTGAATCAGAATACGACAATTGAGCAAACGGATGCCTCGATTGCCTGGACCATCACCGAACAATGGCGAGTCTTGGGACGATGGTACTACGACATCAAACAACATCGCACAAACGAAACCCTGTTAGGGCTAGAACAACAGGGCTGTTGTACTGCAGTTAGGTTTTCCTGGCTAAGGTTTCTAAGACCCAATGCTGGACAAGCCCAATACACGCAAGGGATTTTCTTGCAATTCATCTTTAAAGGCTTTGCGGGGGTGGGAGACACCAAATTAGGACCCACTTTATCACGCTCTATCCCTGGATATATGTGGCATGGCAGCAATTTTTAAGGTAAGATCCCACGAAGTTGTTAAATAGTACCCAGCATTTAGTTAACGAGCTTATATGAAAATTACATTGCGTTCCTTTTTGGTAAGTGCACTTTTTTCCCTTGGCTGTCTCAGTCTATCCGCATTTGCAACAGAAAAAACATCTCTACCCATCTTGGATAGGGTAATTGCGACTGTGAACACCGAGGCGATCACAGAGTCCGAAGTGAATCGACAAATGCAACTTTTTTTGGTCCATCTGCGCCAAACTGATCTTGCCGAGCCTCCTTCAGATGTTTTACGAAAGCAATTATTAGATAAGCTTGTCTTAGAAAAATTACAATTGCAACTTGCAAAATTAGTCAATATTGAAGTAGATGAGGCCACCTTAAATCGTGCTCTAGAAGAAATCGCTAGACGCGATGGCTTACCTTTAGAACAACTAAAAGGATTTTTGCAAGAACAAGGGGTAACCTTTGCACAATTTAAAGAAACTGTCAAAAATGAAATCACCATCAGCAAATTACAACAACAGGAAATTGGGCATCACATCAATATCTCCAAAAACGAATTGGAACATTTTATGCAGTCCGCAGCGGGTCGAGATCAGACGGGTACAGAATATCGTTTGGCCCATATTCTGATTTCACTCCCGGAAAATCCAACGCTTGAAGAACAGCAAAAAGCTGAAAATGAGGCCAAAGGTCTTGTCGCGAAATTAAAAAATGGCACAGATTTTGCCCAAACCGCTATTGCACACTCTAAAGGTGTCCAAGCCCTCAATGGGGGAGATTTAGGTTTTCGAAAAGCAGCAGAATTGCCAACGCTATTTGCTAAAATTGCACCCACTTTGCATCCAGGAGAAGTACATGGGCCTCTTAAAAACTCCAGTGGATATCACATTATTAAGCTTGTTGCAAAGCGCCAAGATACTGACAACAACAAAGATTCACAATTAACTGCACAATTAATGCGTGATAAAGCCATGGATGCACTTTACCAGCACAAATTTGAAGAAAAATTGACTAATTGGCTTAGACGGCTACGCGATGAAGCTGAAATTGATATTCACCTGAATAATGAAGCGCAAGGATAGTTTTCATACACCTCGTAAACGCTTTGGACAACATTTCTTACAGGATAGAAATGTTATTGATAAGCTTATCAAGGCAATTGATCCCAAACCCAACGATGCTATGCTTGAAATCGGCCCAGGTCTTGGCGCTTTAACGCTTCCTTTGTTATCAAAACTCAACCATTTAGATGTCGTTGAAATTGATAGAGAATTAAGCGCCAAGCTATCTAGTCTTGCACTTAATCCAACACAATTAACCATTCATTGTGCTGATATCTTAGACTTTCCTTTAAGTACCTGTTTTAAGGGTCAAAAATTAAGGATTGTGGGTAATCTTCCCTATAATATATCCACCCCTTGTATTTTTGCGCTTTTAAATTTTGCAGATATCATTCAAGATATGCATTTCATGTTACAAGCAGAAGTGGTCAAAAGACTAAGTGCTAAACCTAATTCTAAAGATTATGGTCGTTTAAGCATCATGACCCAATATTTTTGTGAAATAGAAAGTTTATTTTCAGTTTCCAAGGAAGCTTTTAATCCCCCACCTAGAGTGAAT
>CAZCHZ010000004.1:0-18951 GCA_964498615.1 uncultured Legionellaceae bacterium
AATTGCGTGCTTTAGATATAAACCCTTTTCTCATGCTGGGTGTCAGTCCTGAAATGCTGCATTTTATGGACAGTTTTCTCCTGATGTGTTTATTAAGCCCAAGTGCGCCCGTGACAGAAACAGAAAGTAACCATATTCGAGATAACCATAATAAAATAGTGAAACTTGGGAGGAAACCGGGCTTAAATCTTATCACCATGCAAGGTGCTTCTATTTTGGTACAAGATTGGGCGCTGCTATTATTACAGGATATTAAAATGGCTGCAAAATTGTTAGATGAGGCTTATCAATCGCAAGCATTTAGCGCGGCTTCTAAAGAAAGCGAAAGAAGATTGTCCGATTTTAATCTATTACCTTCCGCCCGGGTGTTGAGCGAAATGGACAATAGAAAAGAATCATACACTGAGTTTGTATGGAGACGTTCTAAGACCTTGGCCAATGTCTTTAAAGAAGCAGCCTTGCAACCAAAAAGACTTCAATTTTATCGCGAGATGGCTGAAAAATCGCTTGCGGATCAACGTGTCTTAGAGGATAATACGACAGAAGATTTCGAGACATTTCGAAAACAGTATTTAAGTCCCTGATATTATAGGTAAAGTCTATGTTTGATACACAATCGTTGTCTTCTTTTGGACAAATGGCAGAAAAATTAACTTTCAGTGTCACCACACTCGCTCATATTATGTTGGGTGCCTGTGTGGTCGTGGGTGTGTTCCTTATTATTTTGGCGGTTGGTTTTTACCGAGAACATCGTAATAACCCAAAATTCGTGCCCTTGGATAAAGTGGTGATGTATTTTATTTTAGGACTTTTATTATTCTCTGTGCCTGTCATAAGTTATTTTTTTGGCCCCCCCGGAAGCCCGCTAGAACTGAAAAGAGCTAAAGCGGTTGCAGCAGCTGTGCAACACCGTGATGCAGATGCACCCATCCCAGCACCCCTTTTGCCGAAAAATGTGGATATTGATGCGCCGCTGCAATAAAGTACATTCAAGATGACCAAGAAGAGTTGCTTCTCCTGTATCAAAACGGTACACTGAGCCGATTAAAAAGTCTGGACTAAAGTTACATGAAATTTGCAGAGATATATCAATATTGTCGCGATAAGATACCTTCGAAAGAGATTCAGTTAAATTCCTTAAATGTTTGTTATCAGCATCTTCGCCGCTGGCTCATCTACACAAAAATTAAATTCATCTACTTATATCGCTTACCTAGAACTCGCCTTATCTCTAAGCGCTTGCTTATGTCGATTGCAGCGATTTACTTTGTGATGATATTACTCACCATTTTTATTAATCCAAATGCTTACAAACAGACATTAGAGCAATTTGTGTATGATAAAACAGGACAAACCCTGCTCTTAGAAGGACCCTTGCATTTACGTTCTCTGCCTATTGCGCTAGAGGCAGAAAATATTATTTTAAAGGAACCTCCAAGAAAAAATAGAACCATGCTAAAGGTGGAAAATCTTAAAATTTATCCTCGTTTTTTTTCCTTACTCATTGGACGTCTTAGCTTTAATGTGGAGCTTAAAAGTACGCATTATAAATCTGCAATAATACCCCATTTAAAAACAAAGATCATATACGCGCACAAAACGATTGAACTTTTAGGTTTGCAAATGAAATTAAAGGATGGTAAACAGGAAGGCATCTTAGAAATTGATAAATTTCAAATCGATATGAATGAAGATGTTATAAAGTATCATTTAAGTCATCAGAGCAATCATTGTCCATTATCTTTAGTGCTGGCCACTTTAGATTTTAGAAATAAAATTGAAGGCGATGCTTCGCATATTAAATGCGATTTGACAGCTCAGGGTAATTCTTTGCGGGCGCTTAAGCAAACGCTCTCGGGTGAACTGGACATGGAAATGTCAAATGGCAATATATGTGGCATTAATCTGCTGTCTTCCTTAAAAGAAGCTAAATCAATCTTTGGTACTGTGGCCTCGGGTATTGCAAAACCTTTTGTGAGCATTGCCAAGGCTTTGAAAATTACACATCCACATCTTGAAAAAACCCCTTTTCAGACCTTGAAAGTGAGCTGCAAACTGCATAATGGTATTGTGGACAATCATCATCTTGCCATTCATCATCATCATTATGATTTGAAAGGTTTTGGTAAAATGAATGTTGCGCATGGCACCCTGGATTATCGCGTTCAAGCGCTTTATAAAGATCGTTCCGATCCCAAGTATAAGAAACTTAAGAAAGCACCCTTAATTCTCCATGTTTCAGGACCCATTGAAAACTGTCATGTAAGACCCGATTTTGATAGTTATTTACACTATATTAAGCAATAGTATCATACCTGTCATTAGTTTTTTTAAAGGTCTCGCATTCACCATTATAAATTTTAGAGATTGTTAAAGTGATTTGGGGTAAGTGTTAACAGGAAATCTGATATAGGCATACATAAAATACCATTCATTAGGATTTTTTCCTTTCCTCCATACAATAAGAATGGGATGCTTTCAGGATAATCTTTTTTGAATTCTTGTAAACCACGTAGATCCTGAGGCTTAATAAGGTTGGATTTTTTCACTTCAATGGCATAAAAGCCAATTTCTCCATAAATAATGAAATCAACTTCCAAACCTGATTTTGTTCGCCAAAAATACAGTTTTCCTTCTTTTTCTGAATAATCTAACCATGCTCTGAGATGTTGTGCTACCAACGTTTCCAGAGTAATGCCAGCGATAGATTCAGGTTCATCTAAGGGACCCATGGGTCTGATAGCACGATAAATGCCCGCATCGAAATAGTAAAATTTAGGATGATTGCTTAAGATTCGTTTTGCTTTTTTATTAAAGATGGGGACTTTAAAACTAAGTAATAAATCCTCAAGAATTTGAATATAACTCTCGACGCTTGAACTGCTTACATGGCAATCTCTCGCGATGTTAGTATAATTAAGTTGAGAAGCTTGTGAGAAACTGACAATTTCTAAAAAGCGACTGAAGTTTTCAACTTTGCGCACAAGACCTTCTAATAGGACTTCTTCTCGCATGTATAATGCAATATAAGTTTTTAAATCTCCCTTGGGATCGACTGAGTTAAGAATAAGTGGCAAAGTACCCAATTTTAGGCTTTGTTCTAAAGTAAATTGATGCGGAATTTCTCCTGCCATAAAGGGATGTAGATGCTTTAATTGTGCGCGGCCTGCTAATAGATCCACGCCTGCTCTTTTTAGTTTTCTCGAGCTGCTTCCTGTTAAAATAAATTGCCAACCTTTTTTTAACTCGATTAATTGATGCACAATGCCCAACAGATCGGGTATTTTTTGCACTTCATCGATGACGAAAGTTTTGATGTTTTCATTTGCGAGTACAAGATCTTTAAAACGTTGAGGGGATGCTTGGTATTGACGGTAAGATTCAGCCTCTAGGAGATCTAATACCAAGGCCTCTTTATACAGATTTTTGATCAGTGTAGATTTTCCAGTGCCTCGGGGCCCGAATAGAAAGAAGCTCTTATCGGGGTGAGGAACCTGGAAAAAACGGTTTACTATCCCCATTTTTCCTTCCTTTTTCCGTTTAGTACTCTTAAAAAGGATACTATATTAGAGGCTGGCGCGCAAGGGCAATAGGGTCTGACGCTAACCTATGGTATATGTAATTGGCGATATGTTGGCGTCAGATGCCTAATAATTCAATAAACTGCGCGATTTTCTTTATGTCAACTGTCATATCATCTTCTAGATGTTCTGCAGTTGTGTTGTCTGCATAAAAAGGTGTGTATTTGCAGCCCATTATTGCAGCCATTTGTTTATAGAAACTCCGAGGCTCTGGTGTTCCATGATCAATTTCAATAATTTTAAGCCCTGGTTTAGCAAAAATAAGATTGGCAAACCCCGATCCATGGGGACCGATAATAACTTTAGCGGTATTGAAAATTTTGGCTTGTTCGGTAGGGGCAAGATCTTCCAAGAAAATCTTTTGGAACCCTTGTGTTTCTAAGTAACTGAAAAGTTCAGTTTCATTTAGAATGCGTCTGATTTTTGCTCGAGATCGAGAGATGAAAATTTTATCTGAATAATGAACGTTTGATTGTTTAGTATTTTTAAGAAAAACATCTTGTAAAAATGTTTTCATCCATACAGGCAATGGTGTACCTTTGTCTGGAATAAAAGGTACTGAAGGTACAATAAGTTGTTCCGCTTGAACAATGCAATCTCCATTCACTATTAAGATTTTATCCATTGGAATATTAAGAAATGTTAAGACATGTTGCAAAGCTACATTTTGCCATTCAAATTGTAAGTTATTGATGTAAATTTTATCAAACTCTACTTTGGATTCTGCAAGCACTCTTAATCTTGGCAAGATTTGCAAAAGCCAATGATACCAGTTTTCAGATCCAGGAGAGGATATTACTGCCAATTTTCCTTTGAAGTACATAGGATTTTCAGTATTAATATCACGGTTTTTATTGCTCAAGAGACGATGTTGATCATTGGCTAAGGTTTGAGTATCTTTGAGTACTTTTCCTTGAGTAATAATTCCACCCTCATTGACGACAATGCCTTCTGGAAGTATCATCACAAATTGGCTGAAAGCCTGGCGTTCATTTAAAACTTTAATTATTTTGCGATCATCTTTTAATTTTTCAATTTCTTCAAGGGTGATATTACCTTGAGGGTGTTTTAATTCTAAACTAGCGACAGGATTTGAACTAAAGACCACACAGATACCAGAGAGTAATAAAAGTAAAGAGAACGTTTTTTTCAAGGTGTGTTTGTTCCTGAAAGTTAAATGGGGTTTAAAGTTTTGCTCGCTTTTGTTGTTTAATAAGACTCAACATTTTTTCTCGGCGTTGCTTAAGCTTGGTAGCAAGTTGTGGATTATTTTTGGTATATTCTAGACCCAATCCGAGTTGCTGTAGGGCAGGTTGAAATTCGCCTCTTGAATAATGCCAATTGGCTTGGAAAAGATGCAATTCAGCACGATTGCCAAGTTTGCCATAGATGCGGGCCAACAATTGATGCTGGCGAGGATCCTCATGAGGAGATGTGTGTGCAAGCAAAATTTGCTTTGCCAGTTCTGCATTTTTTGCTTTCAGGAGCATTTCTGCATAAATCAAGTTAATCGCATGATTCTGAGGATATCTTTCATATAAGGCCTGCATTTGTTCAAGTGCTTGCACGGTATCTCCCTTGGCCTCTAAAGTTTCCGCTAGCCCTAAGCGTATAATCCATTGGTTGGGCTGTGCGCTTAATAAATTGCTTAAAATATATTCAGCTTCTTGGTATTTCCGATTGCCTGCTAGGGCTAGTGCATAGGCATATTCAGAAGATATTCTATCATGTTTGCCTCTTGCTAGGATATCACCCAAGCGTATTACTTTATTTTTGGCATTTTCAGGTAAACGGGCATCTGAGCGAGCTCGGGTTAAATTAAAAAATGTTGTATCTTGTTTTGGGGGCTGGGGTAATTTTGCAGCCCGATTTTCTGCATCCGCAATACGCGATTCAAACGTAGGGTGAGTTAAGAGGTATTCCGGAGGTTTTTCTTGGAAGCGCGTAGATAAATGTAAAGTACGAAATACCTCGCCTAAAGCGTGGGGATCGAATCCTGCCTTGGACAGTATTTGGATCCCGATTCTATCGGCTTCTTGTTCATGTTCACGAGTAAAGTTAATGAGTCTTTGTACATGACTGCCAAGCGCGGCCGTGACAAGATGACCGGCGGCTTCTGGTGAGCCTAAGGCACCGATCACTAATGCTCCTAAAATTTCCGCATAGGTGAGCGGCATCATTTTCTTATTATTGGTTAAAATGCGAGCTAAATGATGTTGGGTAATATGTGCAGTTTCATGCGCAAGTACCGCAGCGAGTTCTCCTTCAGATCGGACGGCCAGAATCAGCCCACTATGAACGGCAATGTGTCCGCCAAAAAAAGCAAAGGCATTAACAGCAGAACTTTTAATGCCAAAGAAATGCAATTTAAAATCTGTATGCGGTGCACCACTTGTCACTTTTTGGCTTAAATAGGATAAATATTCATCAATGACAGGATCATCTATACGCTCATCACTGCCATTGAGCTGTTGCATTAAGGTTTCCCCTATCATGCGTTCTTCTTGTATTCCTAAGATAACGGAGGGTCTTTGGCCTATATCAGGAATATTGGTCTCAAAAACAGTTGCATAGCTAACTTCTGAAACCATGATCAAGAGGCAAAATGTTCTCAAAAGCGTATTTTTCACTGAAGATCCTTTTTTTGAATTGTATCTTTTAATGATACCAGCTGAGCTGCTTTTATGCCACTGATGATGGCAGCTTCCAGGGTTGCAGGATAGCTTGTTTGTGTATAATCACCCGCGAGCAAAAGGTTTTGTATAGATGTTTTTGCATAGGGGCGGTTTTCATGAATATTGACATTGCAAGTAAAAGCCGCACGTTTTTCAGAAATGATGCGCCAATCGAGTGGATGTTTGAGTTCGGGATAGATACTGGCAAGTTCTTCTTTTACTATTGCAATTAACTCTGGATGTGAAAGGTGATGATGTGGGCCTTTTCCCGTTATCACAATGCTTAAGATATGTTGATCTGCAATGTCTCTTTTAAAAATCCATTGCGCAGTTTTACCAACAAAACCCAGCATGGGACAGGGCAAATGCAGAGGCTTAGCATATTTAAAATATATCGTTGTAATCGTTTCAAAAGTAAAACTTTCTAATTGTTGGCATAAAGTAGCGAGTATTGGAATAGGTTGCAATAATTTTGCAGTGATATTGGGTGGGGTTGCCAGAATCACAGAGTGTGTCATAAAAGTGCGTGCATTTGTTTTGACGCCTACACAATGATTATCTTCAATACATAATGATTGCACACGTTCATTGTAGTGTATTTGGCAGCCTTTTTGGGATAAATATTGAATAGCGGGTTCTGGAAGTAGAGCACTTAAATGATTTTTAGCAAACAGTAGATCTGAATGGTGCTTGTTTTCTTTGAAGGTTTTTCTTAAGATTTCTAAAAATACCTTAGATGATGCATGTTCAATTGGGGTGCTAAGGGCAGCGAGGGCCAGGGGTTCCCAAACGCCTTTGATTAAGCTTAGTGGTTGCTTGGTTTTTTGAAGGAGTTTATGTACGGATAGATCGTGAGAGATCTCAAAAGCATTACGGTGTAAGAACAAGCCAAATTTCATGAACGCAAGTTTTTCTCTAAGATGTAGCCCTTTGGCAAACAACAAGCCACTTAAGAGATGAAAAGGCGTTTTTAGATTTTTAAACTTAAGATCGATAATACGATTACCATGATGCATGTATAGGCGAAAGGGTTCACGCCTAAAGAGCGTTTTTTCATCAAGGTTGAGATCTGCCATTAATTTTAGTGTGTGTTCATAGGCGCCAATAAAAAGATGTTGCCCGTTATCAACTATATCGTTTCCAAAAGAAATACACCGGGCTCGACCACCTGCTTGCGGAGAAGCTTCTAATATAAGTACTTCTTTGCCAGCTCGGCTAAGTTCTAGCGCTGCCGCTAATCCTGCCCATCCCGCACCTACGATGATGATTTTATTTTTCTTAAGGTTTTCCATGCGATATACAACTTACGAATAGGGGTTAAACGAATACGTTGATGAAGTACTAAAAATTGGCTGCGTTCAATTTCGGTTAATAAGGAAAAATAAATTTCGGCCATGATAAGGCTGCTGCGCTGTGCATAATGATCGATGGGGGCCAGAGATGCCTTGGCGCGATCATAATATTCTCTTGCGCGTTGTGCTTGAAATTGCATCAATGCAACAAAGTTGTCTGAATAGCGTTTGTTTAAGATAGCATCTGTGCTTAATCCATATGTTTTGAGTTCTGTTTCCGGGATATAAATACGATTTCGATTCGCATCTTCTCCTACATCTCGGATAATATTGACCAATTGTAAGGCTAATCCGAGATTTTTGGCAAATTCAAGGGTTGCTTTGTTTTGAAAACCAAATATTTCTGTTGCCAATAATCCCACACAACTTGCCACACGATAGCAATATTGTGATAGATCTGAAAAATCTTCATAACCTTGATAATGTAAATCCATGCGCATGCCGGATAAAATTTCAAGGAAATAAGATTTTTGCAAGGGATACTGTTGCAGTGCCGCTGACAAAGCCTGGCCCACGGGATGAGTGGGTTTTTTCAAAAAAATACGTTCTATTTCTTCTGCCCAGAATCCTAATTTTTTCTCGGCAATGTCTGGGGATGAGCATTCATCTACAATATCATCTACTTCGCGGCAAAAGGCGTATAAGGCAAAAATCGCTTGTTTTTGCTTAGGGTTTAAAAATAAAAAACTATAATAAAAACTAGAGCCGCTTTGAAAAGCTTTTTTTCTGCAATAATGGTTTGCATCAGGAAGTGCAATCATTGCATCGCCTGCCAGAGCATTTTTGGCCATTGTGTAAGATTGATGGTGGGACGAGCATAGATATCCCTTCTCTTTGAAAGCGCTTTTAATAAGGTAAGACCTGCGCTAATAATGAGACGTATTTCAAATCCAAATGCACCTTTTAAGCGCGGTCCTAAGGGTTTACCCTCATGCATTAAGATGCTGGCGCGCTCTAGTTGACATGCAATTAATGCTTTCACTTGTGCGTTTTGTTCCCTTTTTCTTAAAGTGTTTAGCTCGACATGGAGGTTCTTCATATCGCTTTGGGGTAAATAACAGCGATCTCTTTGCAACACATCACTATGCAGATCTTGAAGAAAATTCATGAGTTGCAAGGCAGTGCAAACGCAATCAGCGTAATAAATGTTCTCTTCTGATGCAGCATTATCCAGATGGAGTAACAGTCTTCCAATAGGGTTTGCGGAAAAACGACAATACGCCAAAACTTCATTAAAATCTTGATATGTGTTTTTGATAACATCTTGTTTGAAAGCGAGCAGCAAATCCAAGAATGGTTGCATGGGCAAATGATATTGTGCTATTACTGCATGTAAGGCTAGGAAAATGGGCGATTCTGCTGAATCATGATGTTCTAATGCTTTAGTATAGGCATTTAATTTTGTTAAGCGTTCGTCTGCTGTTAAATTACCTTCGTCTGCAATATCATCTGCGCTACGGGCGAAAGCATAAATGACAGTGATAGGGCGTCGCAATTTTTTAGGCAGAAAGCGAGAAGCGATGGGAAAATTTTCATAATGAGAGGAAGCTAGTGTTTCGCAGAAATGATAAGCATTTTCCAAAGCGATATGTTGCGCTTTAATTAAGGGTTGCATACATTAAATAGTTGATTGATACATTGCGTGTTAAACGGCAGGTTTTTGTCAAAGGATTATATGTCATGCCTTCAAGTGTTTCTAAGGTAAATCCTGTTTTTCTTAAACCTGCTTCCAGTTCGCTGGGACGAATAAATTTATCATAATGATGTGTTCCTACGGGCAACAATCTTAAAGCATATTCAGCGCCTAGAATTGCAAAAAGATAGGCTTTGGGGTGTCTGTTTAGTGTGGAAAGAAAAAGTTTACCCTTAGGCTTAAGTAAGCTAGCAGAAGCTTTTAGTAAAGCAACAGGATCTGGCACATGTTCTAAAAGCTCCATGCAGGTAATAATCTCAAATTCACCCTTGTGCAAAAGCGCATAGTCTTCAGTGGTACTACATTCATACCGATAATTCTTAAGAGGCAATTGATTTTCTAGGGCATGTTGCTTTGCGATATCAATTAATTCTTGAGACGCATCAATGCCTGTGACATGGGCACCGCGTTTTACCATACTTTCAACTAAAATACCGCCTCCACAGCCAAGGTCCAGGACAGATTTGTTTAACAAAGATGAGTGATCGGTAATAAATTGCAAACGCGTTGGATTAATATCATGCAAAGGTCGGCTTTGTCCTTTTGGATTCCACCAATCAGATGCTAATTTTTCAAAATTCTTGATTTCATCCAGATCGATGTTCATCAAAATTTACGTTTTTCCTGCTTGTAAGAGACTCAGTAAATGTGCAGCATCAGCATGATTTTGTTTTTTGGCTTTTTCAAGCCAAAGTTTTGCTAGGGCATCATCTTTAGGGGCGCCCTTTCCTTCAAGATAAGCAACACCTACTCGATATTGTGCAATGGCATAACCACAATCGGCTGCTTTTTGAAACCAGCTTAAGCCCAATTTTTCATCTCGATTGCCGTCATAGCCTTCATAAATAATCAAACCTAGATTAAATTGGGCTTTAGGATCATTTTTTATTGCCGCTCTTTCATACCATGCCCTGGCTTTTTTAATATTTTGCATGACACCATGGCCTTTATCATATAATACCCCCATGCTAAACTCAGCATCTCTACAGCCTTGATTGGCTGCTTTTTCAAACCAAAAAGCTGCCGCACCATAATCTTGTTTGATGCCCTGTCCCTGATAATAAATTAACCCTAGATTATATTGGGCTAGGGGATCATTTTGTTCAGCAAGTTTTTTAAAAGTGGTGACAGTATCAGCAGTTACCCCGCTTGTATTCATCTCTATTGCGTACGCAGGTCGAAGACAAAGGGCGGCAATCACCAAAGGTGCTCCTAACATCAGTAATAATTTAATCGTTTTCATAGGTGTTCTCCTAATTACATACGTTCCAAGGGTTTTAGGCCCAACAAAGAAAAACTTGTTTCTAAAACTCTAGCAACGGCTTCGCAAAGTAATAGTCGGCTTGCTTGTTCGGGTACGCCCTCTACTCGGCAATTGTGAAAGAAAAGGTGAAATTTTTCAGCCAGGCGATATAAATATTCACAAAGATAACTCGGGACCAATTCTTTTTCTGTTTGCTGCAATACTTCTGGAAATTGGCAGATCAGTAGACCCAATGCAATTTCAGTGGGATCTTTTAATACAATGTTTGATGCTTTGTCAGAAGAAGTTTTTACCTTGCGCTGAATGCTTTTGATTCGCACCAAAGCATAAAGCAAGAAAGCAGCCGTATTGCCTTCAAAGCGCAGCATTTTGTCATAGCTAAAGACATAATCACTGTTTCGATGACAAGACAGATCAGAATATTTGATGGCATTAATGCCTAAAATGTTGGCGGCAGCTTTTAAATCTTTTTCTTCCATATCTTGATAACGTTCTCGTAAAAGTACGGCCGCTTTATCGATTGCGGTTTGTAATAAATCCATGAGTTTTTCACTTTCACCGGAGCGGGTTTTGATTTTCTTGCCATCAGCACCCAATACCAATCCATAAGCAACATGGGTGACACGACAGTGTTCGGGGTCAAAAAATTTGGCTATTTCTCCGGCTTTAAAAATCATTTGAAAATGTTGTGTTTGTCCTGCATCAACAACATAAATAATCCAATTGGCTTTTTCAACATTGGCGCGATAATAAAGTGCTGCCAGATCGGTTGTGGCATAATTATAGCCCCCATCTGATTTTTGTAATATCAAAGGTAGGGGTTCACCTTCCCGATTGTTGAACCCTTCAAGATACATGCAACGTGCACCTTCGGAATTTTTTAATAAGCCTTGCGCATCTAAACGCTTCAAAATATCTGGTAACATAGGATTGTAAAAGGATTCTCCGCGCTCCAAGAGATTCACTTCTAGCAAATCATAAATGGCTTGATATTCTTTTCGCGAGATTTCACAAATTTTTTCCCAAAATAAAAGAGATGTTGGATTGCCGCTTTGCAGGGCAACGACTTCTTCTTGTGCTTGTTTTTTAAATGTGGGTTCCGTATCGAAACGGGTCTTGGATTCACGATACCATTTCACTAAATGACTGGCATCAACGACGGGAAAACTGTCTGCAGTCATTTCAGGAAATAATGTTTTAAGATGGGCAATCAACATGCCAAATTGGGTGCCCCAGTCGCCTACATGATTCACAGGTAATACACGATGACCTAGAAATCTTAATATTCTCGCCAAACAATCGCCAATAATGGTTGTGCGCAGATGCCCCACATGCATTTCTTTTGCAATATTAGGTGAAGAATAATCAATCACCACGGTGAGGGGAGGGACTTGAGGTACGCCCAAACGTGGATCTTGCAATTGTGCTTGGATTATTTCTGCGAGTATTTCAGGCTTTAAGCTGAAATTAATAAAACCGGGTCCCGCAATCTCGACTTTTTCAAAAAGAGGGACTTTTTTTAATTGGGCTGTCAGTTTTTCAGCCACGGTTTTTGGGGGCATATTCAACAATTTGCCTAAACGCATGGGGCTATTACATTGATAATGTCCATATTGCTCTTGGGTGGCTTTAGTAATTTCGATGGATGTTTCAGGGTCCCAATTTTGGCCTGGAAAGGCCTTGTTTAGGGCATCTACACAGTGCTGTTTGATGCTAAAGGACAAATTCATCAGCTAAAAACCTCAAAAGTTAGTAGACAATCATACAGTATCTCAATTAGCGCGTCAAGACCTAGAAATTTAGGGCCAGATAGCGTAAAATAAACGTTTAAATTCACTTGTCGCTAGGAGTATCCATGGCAGATCTTGCCAAAGAAATTATCCCTGTCAACATCGAAGATGAATTAAAGCAATCATACCTTGATTATGCCATGAGTATCATCGTTGGACGGGCCTTACCAGACGTCCGTGACGGGCTAAAACCTGTGCATAGGCGGGTGCTTTATGCCATGCGGGAATTAGGCAACGAATGGAATAAACCCTATAAAAAATCTGCCCGTGTCGTTGGGGATGTCATTGGTAAATATCATCCTCATGGCGAATCTGCAGTATACGACAGTATTGTGCGCATGGCCCAATCTTTTTCTATGCGCTATCCCTTAATTGATGGTCAGGGCAATTTTGGTTCGGTAGATGGCGATCCGCCTGCTGCAATGCGATATACCGAAGTACGTATGTCCAAAATTACCTATTCTCTCTTGGCTGATATTGATAAAGATACGGTGGATTTTGTTCCGAATTACGATGAATCCGAGACAATGCCTTGGGTGCTGCCTGCAGCCATTCCTAATCTTTTGATTAATGGTGCTTCGGGTATTGCAGTGGGGATGGCGACTAACATTCCTCCGCATAATTTGACCGAAGTGATAGATGCTTGTCTGCATCTCATCGAGCATCCTGAAGTGAGTGGGGATGCCCTCATGCGTTTTATCCCAGGTCCCGATTTTCCAACGGCAGGCATCATCAGTGGAAAAAATGGCATTTTAGAAGCCTATCGTACCGGGCGTGGACGGGTATATGTAAAAGCCCGTATTGATATTGAAACCGATGAAAAATCGGGTAAAGATTCGATCATCATCAAAGAATTGCCTTATCAGGTAAATAAAGCGCGTTTGATTGAAAAAATTGCAGAGCTTGTGAAAGAAAAGAAAATTGAAGGGATCACGGCCCTTAGAGATGAATCTGATAAAGAGGGCATGCGGGTTGTTATTGAATTACGCCGTGGAGAACTCACAGATGTTATTTTAAATAATCTCTATGCACAAACCCAATTGCAGGTTGTTTTTGGGATAAATATGGTAGCCCTGGTGGATGGCCAGCCGCGTACTTTAAGCCTAAAAGAATTGCTGGAATGTTTTTTAAATCATCGACGTCAAGTGGTTTCGAGACGTTCGGCATTTGAACTTCGCAAATCGCGTGAACGCGCGCATGTCTTAGAAGGCTTAGGCATTGCTTTGGCCAATATCGATCCTGTCATTCAATTAATTAAAGCTTCTCCTTCTCCTCTTGAGGCTAAAACAGCTTTAATTGAGCGCAGTTGGGCGCCCGGTATGGTTGCAGATATGTTAAATCGTGCAGGAGCGGATATTTGTCGTCCCCAAGATTTAGCGCCTATGTATGGGTTACAAAAAGAAGGATATCGATTATCGCCTGTACAAGCCCAAGCGATTTTAGATTTACGATTACATCGTTTAACAGGTTTAGAACAAGAAAAAATTATTGAAGAATTTAAAGAAATTATTGTGATTATTCAGGAACTTTTAGAGATTTTGGCAAAGCCTGCACGATTAATGCAAGTCATTCGCGATGAATTACTCGCTATTAAAGCGGAATTTGGGGATAAACGCAGAACTGAAATTTTAAATGATCATCAAGAATTTTCAACGGAAGATTTGATCAGTGAAGAAGACAGAGTGGTTACCCTTTCGCATGCGGGGTATGTAAAGGCTCAACCTTTATCCAGTTATCAGGCCCAAAGACGGGGTGGCAAAGGGAAGGCCGCCACCAAAGTCAAGGAAGAAGATTATATCGAACGCCTTTTAATTGCGAATACCCATGATACCTTGCTCTGTTTTTCAAGCCAAGGTAAAGTTTATTGGATGAAAGTCTATGATATTCCTGTGGCCAGTCGTACATCCCAAGGCCGTCCCATTGTTAATTTATTGCCTTTAGCAGAAAATGAAAAGATCAACGCGATTTTACCAACTCGTGAATACGAAACAGACAAAATGATATTTATGGCAACCGCAAATGGTACAGTTAAGAAAGTGGCTTTGACTGATTTTATGCGTCCTCGTGCAAGCGGTATTATTGCCCTGGAATTAGACGCAGGAGATACCTTGATAGGTGTAGATATTACCGATGGTAAGCGGGATGTCATGTTGTTTACCAATGCCGGAAAAGCGGTGCGATTTTCAGAAGAAGATGTCCGTGCCATGGGACGCGCGGCACGTGGTGTCAGAGGTATTAAGTTACAAGAAAATCAACGCATGATTTCTTTAATTGTTTTAAAACCAGAAGGCAAAATTTTAACTGCCACCCAACATGGTTATGGTAAACGTACGGAAGTATCGGAATTTATACAGCAAGGCCGTGGTGGACAAGGCGTCATTGCCATTCAAACCAGTGAACGAAATGGAGAAGTGGTGGGCGCTGTCCAAGTTTCAGATAATGATGAATTAATGTTGATCAGCAATGGCGGCACCTTGGTGCGCACACGGGTTGATGAAATCTCAATTGTGGGCAGAAACACCCAGGGCGTGCGCTTGATTAATTTAGGAAAAGAAGAATCTTTAGTGGGTATTCAACGTGTTGAAGAAGTCGAGGGCGGTCTTACAGAGGGTGAAACAATATCTGATGAAGCAGGTCCAGAGGAGACTGTTAAATAAAAAATTTGAAGACAAATAATTATATAATATCGGAGAATAACTATGGCAGCAAAAGATATCGAAGTTAAAAGCACTATTGAATCACAAACATTAATTCAGTTAATTGCAGCTGGTAAAACAGACGAAGCTTTAGCATTAATTCAATCAAAAACCGTTGATCTTAATGCAGTCCAGCGCACTGGGGATAGGGATGATACAGCTTTGTTGTTGGCTGTTGAAGATAATCATGTTCAAATTGTTGATGCGCTAATTGCTGGCGGTGTTGATGTTAATGCCTTATGTACAGGGGTGGTAGCGCTTGAAATGGGATGTGTTTATATGTTGTCTCCAGATACACCAGAGGCGTTTTTACCCAATATTTATCAAATATTAGTTTCTTTATTAAAAACCCCTAACATTGAACAATCTTTAACACATATGAAGAGAGAGCCAGTTACATCTCATATAAATTTGCTTGAGAAAATTATAGCTCTTTCATATCCACCCACTTTGGCAGATTTTCAAGCCTTAAATCGTGATGAACGTGAAAAGAGAGAACCTAAAGGTCTATATTTTTCTGATAAAGTACAATCTACTGCACCTTCATCTCAAGGTACCTTCTTGTTTAATCTTCGCAATGATGTGGGACAGGAATTGGATCTCTTGGGAACTGTACATGATCTTCCTTTTGATAAACTACCAAAAGCCCTGCAAGAACGATGTCGGAAAAAAGCAGCGTTGGCAAAAGAAATGCTACCCTCAAGCGAAAATATGCTGAATATATTTTTGGGTATAGTTACAAAGTTTCAGGGTCTCACATTAGTCAATGAATATGGTCGCTTAAAAAGTGAAACGCGTTCGAAAATCGAAGCTATATTAGATCAAAATCCATATGGAAAAATAATATTAGGGAAAGGTCTTCAAAGTTATAAGCCTTGGGTAATTTTAATCATGCTTAGTTATTTGGAGTCAGGGAGTCAAGCGCGAGCACAATTAGAGGGTATGGATGAAGCATTAAGACTGTTTTTCTTAGATAACAAAAAGCAAGTCTGGGGCTTGGAAACCTATGCGGATCGTGTTGAAGCAAATAATCTTCCTCAATTAACTTTTGCGGAATGTGAGAAAAAAATCAATGCCTTGCTTGATAGTCAAAATGAAAAAGAAGAGAAAGAAATAATTGAGGCTTATCTTGCTGGAGATATTCAAAGAGTGTTTGCCTTAGATAAGAAAGCAGAGGAAGATGCATATATGATTGCAAGAAACAAAAATTGGGTGCCTAAAATTGTAGAGTACCTAAAGAAAAATTCTGGGCAATTATTAGTGACAGTAGGTGTTAGTCATTTATGGGGCAATACTGGACTTTTGAGCTTGTTAGCTAAGGAAGGGTTTAAGATTACTCGTTGTTATGCAAATGGTAGTTTCGCAGCCTATGATGTGAATGTAGATTTCCCTGCAAAATCAGCATCGACTGCTTCAGCCACAAAGAAACAAAAGAAGCAAAAGAAAAAAAAGAAGCATAGGAAATAGCAACCCAAAAAATAAGTCAACAAACTTTCTTTTTTTGGTTTTGACTAAACGCTAGCATTGCCTTGTAGGGGCCGGTCCCTGTGCCGGCCCTGTATAACAAATATCAAAAAATATGGATATTGTGAGTGCCCATAAAATGATGACATCCATCTTTCTTAAAAAAATCTGTATTCTTGTAATTTCAAAGAACAACAGGGCCGGCACAGGGACCGGCCCCTACAAGGCAATGACATGGTCTAGACATAATCCCCAATTAAAGCGTATATTTAGCGTATCACTTGCATGAAGGAGCCATTGTGAGCGCAGATAATTCTTTAATCGATTTATTTCTTAATGCCAGTACCCTTGTTAAGCTTGTCATGCTACTTTTATTAGCTGCCTCCCTCGTATCCTGGACCTTGATTTTTCAACGTGCGCAGATTTTTCGTGCCGCGCGTAAAGTAGCCGCGGAATTTGAAGATGCATTTTGGGCAGGAACAGATTTAAGCACCTTGTATCAACGTGTTTCACATCAGCGAGGCGAAGCCAGTGGATCGGAAAGTATTTTTTTGGCAGGCTTTAAAGATTTTCTACGCTTAAAGAAACAAAATGCAGAGCCTGCTGTCATGATGGAAGCCGCCCAACGCAGCATGCGCGTTGCTTTATCACAGGAAATAGATAGGTTAGAAGCCCATCTGCCTTTCTTGGCAACGGTGGGATCGGTCAGTCCCTATGTGGGTTTATTTGGTACGGTCTGGGGCATTATGAATTCTTTTAGGGCGCTTGGGGTTGCCCAGCAAGTATCTCTGGCCATGGTAGCGCCGGGTATTGCAGAAGCGCTCATTGCAACGGCCATGGGTTTGTTTGCTGCCATTCCTGCAGTGATTGCCTATAATCGTTATACGCATCATTTACAATCTTTAAGCAATCGCTATAACACTTTTATGGAAGAATTTACCAGTGTGTTGCATAGACAGGCGCATGCTCCCCAACCCATTTTACAAAAAGACATGGAATATGAAGAAGAGGACAGCCCATATTGATGATGCAAAAAAATAATCGACGTCCCATCGCAGAAATTAATGTCGTGCCTTATATCGACGTGATGTTAGTGCTATTGGTGATCTTTATGGTAACAGCGCCTTTGTTAACGCAAGGGGTACAAGTAGAGTTACCCAGCGCCAGCGCAGAAGTTTTACCAGAGGAACAAAAACCTCCCATTATTATTTCTGTAGATGCCAAGGGTGGATTATTTTTAGATCAGTCTCAAGAACGCGTAACGCCTTCAGAACTCGGCATTAAAGTGAAAGCCGCGCTACAATTGGATCCTAAGCGAGTAGTCTTAGTGCGGGGTGATAGCCATGTAGACTATGGACAGGTCGTGCAAGCCATGGTGCTTTTAAAACGCGCAGGTGTTAGCAGGCTAGGGTTAATGACACAAGTCAATGAACAGTAATAAATGGAATATAAGATGAGCAGCAAAAACGTAAGGTATCGATTCAGTGCTGGTTTGTCCTTGTTCATGCATATTCTGTTATTCATTTTATTGTTATGCAGTATCGATATACATTCTGGGGCTAATCAAACAAGCACCATGCCAAAAGTAGATATTGTGAAAGCTGCCGTGATTGATGAAAATGCAGTACAAATGGAAGTAAAACGTTTAGAAACCATTGAAATGGAAAAGAAAGCTGCAGAACAAAGAAGAGAACAAATGGCGGCGCAAAAATTAGAAGAAGCTAAGATTGCGCGTCTGAAAGAACAAGCAAAATTGCTTGAATTAAAGAAGGAAATGCAAAAAGCCCAAAAAGAAGAAGAATCGCGTTTGGCAGAAATAAAACTGGCCAAAGAAAAAGAACGTAAAGAATTGGAAAAATTGCAACAACAAAAAGAACAAGAAAAAAAGAAATTGGCGGCCATGGACGAGCAAAGTCAAGAAGCGCAACAAAAAGCGAGTGATGCGCCCATATCGCGCAAGAAAGAAGAGAATAAAACACAGGAAAAAGCATCTGTGATTCAAGCTAAAACTGCGGAAACTGCAGAAGCGAATGCTAAAAGGTTACAATGGCTAACAAGTGAAGAAGAAAAAAATTGGGCTTTATTTAAAGAAAAAGTGAATCAAGCCTGGATTAGGGCACCTGGTTTGCCCTCGGGCCTTCGTTGTAAATTAGATATTCGTCTTTTGCCCGATGGTTCTGTGATGGCAGTACAAGTGCTAAATACCAGTGGTAATCTAGCCTTTGATCAATCAGCGCTGGCGGCGGTGGAAACGTCGGCACCTTTACCCGTGCCCCAGGATCCTGCCTTGATAGAAAAATTTCGTCATTTTACTTTTGAGTTTAATCCAGATGAAAATCAAGAAAGTACATTAATTCATTAACTTGGGGAATGGTATGAGAGTAGAAGAAGAAATTTTTGTCACAGGAGATAAGCCATTAATTCAAGTGATGATGG
>CAZCHZ010000005.1:0-17272 GCA_964498615.1 uncultured Legionellaceae bacterium
GGATAGGAAAAGAATAAAATATAACCATCGCAATTCCACTGCCCACATAAGGTACCGCACTAAAATAACAAAAAGTGGATAAACCATAAAATATACCCCCCACCACCATACAAAAAAGAAGGGATTTGATCGAAATCTTAGCGTTTAAATAAGGTTTAATAAAAAATGCTAGGCAAATTGCCGAAAGACCAAATCTCCAAAACAACATGCTGGGCACAGAATACCCTGCTTCAAACAAACGCGTCCCGAAATAACCAATGCTGCCATAGCTAATCGCAGATAAAGCAACATAAAACGCAGGTAAAAATGAAGTCACCTATTAACATCTCCTATAAATAGTAAAAATAGGGTCCTTTTATAATTTAGAAATAAAGCGCTTTACCCAAGCAACATAATGGTTCATCCAGTCCTGTACAAACTGTTTACTGTTTGGCCCAATATTGCCTGCCTCATCAAACAACCCTTCTTTAACTTGGATAAAGGCTTCAGGTCCAGCCATGGTTGGCATGTCTAAATAGGCTAGCATATTGCGCAAATGCTGTTGCGCCAAAGCACTTCCCATGGCGCCTACTGAAACACCAATCACGCCAACAGGTTTTCCTTGCCAAGCACTTTGTCCATAAGGACGTGATGCGTTATCAATGGCATTCTTAAGTACGCCTGGAACTGAACGATTATATTCAGGCGTAACAAACAAAACAGCATCAGCATCCATAATATTAGATTTAAACTGCTTTACAGATTCAGCTTGATTTTTATCATCATCCTGATTATAAAGTGGCAAATGACTAATATCTAGATGTGTAAATGAAAATTCCCCTGGCGCTAATTTGGTAAGCGCTTTTGCAAACTTTAAATTAAAAGAATCTTTTCGAATACTGCCCACAATCAGGGCGATCTTCGTTTGAGCCACAAAATTCTCCTCATATCTTAATAGAGTGAAGCACTTTCTCTAACCTTTACGTTAACACTAATGGACCAGTAGAGCAATAAAGTCATGTAATGACGTTTTTAGTCAATAAACTAAAAGTTACATCACGGATCTATTTATGGTCTTATACTAATTAAGTAGCAGGCAATATTCACCCGAAAAGGATTTACTCGATGGATGCATTGGTCACCTACATGATGCTTTTCGTTATTATCATTGCGGTAAGGCTCGTTTTTAGGAACTCTACCATCCCCTCCGCTTTATTACTCGTTATTTCAGGCATTATATTAAGCCTGCTTCCAAACTTTCCAAGAGTGGCACTGGATTCAAATATCGTATTAGATATTTTTCTTCCCATGTTGATTTATCAAATCAGCGTCACCTCTTCTTGGCGGGAATTTAAAAGCACATTACGTCCTATTATTTTACTTTCTGTGGGTCATGTTTTATTCATCACACTCTGCGTTGCTATCGTCGTACATTACTTCTTTCCCAATATCAGCTGGCCCCTTGCATTTCTTTTGGGGGCTATTGTTTCACCCCCAGATGATATCGCAATTGTTGCCATGGCTGAAAAAATCAATATGCCCAAAAGGATCATGACCATTTTAAAAGGCGAAGGTCTACTCAATGATGCTACTGCGCTGATAGTCTTTCGTCTTGCCTTGTCAACAGTTTTCGTACATGAATTTTCTCCCTATCTTGCAACCTCAAGTTTTTTTATGATAATAATAGGGGAAACTCTTTATGGCATTTGTCTTGGACATGCAATAGGAAAAATCCGAAGTCGCATTAACGATCCACTTTCTCAAATATTAATTTCTTTATCAACACCATTTTTTGCCTATCTACCCGCAATTAAACTCGGTGGATCTGGCGTCCTAGCCACTGCAGTCACAGGATTGATTATTGAATATTATTATATTGAACGTTTTTCGCCCGAAATCAGACTGCTCGCGCGTTCCATTTGGGCAATGATTGCATTAGTAATAGAGAGCATTCTTTTTCTACTTGTGGGTCTTGAATTACCCTTTATCCTCGATCGTATTTCGTCTATTGCTGTTTCAGATCTTGTATTTTATAGCATGGTTGTTACTTTGACTGTGATTATTGGACGATTTATATGGGTGTACCCCGCAGCATACCTTCCTCGCTATCTTTTTCCTTCTATCCGTAAAAGAGAAAATATGCCATGGCAAAACCCATTTGTTGTGTCCTGGGCTGGGATGCGTGGCGGAATATCGCTAGCGGCAGCCCTGGCCGTACCTGCATTGCCTCACATGTCTAACGGAGTAAACCCAACAGATTTACTCGTTTTTATTGTATTTTGCGTCATTATCGCTACATTGATTTTGCAAGGTTTAGCATTGCCATGGGTAATCAAAGTGATTGGCCTACGTCGCGTCGGTCAACATGAACAATATCTTGATCATATTTCTGAATTATCAGCAAGGAAGAAAATGGCTAATGCAGTACTTGCTTGGCTGTTAGAATTCAAAGAACAATCACAAGAAAACATGCACTTATGTCGAGAGCTTGATTTTCGCATAAAAGAATATAAAAATCTTAAAAGCTTGCTTAAAGATTCCATTAAAAATCATGACGAAAATATTCCGCATGCACAAGAAAGAGAAATGAAAGAGATCTTATTTCTTTCTGATAAAATTGTGGGCATTAAAAGAGACATTCTAGCAAAGCTTTGGCAAGAAAATAAGATAAGTCATAAAATAAAAAACAAACTTCAACAAGAACTCGATCACCGCACCAAACAACTCCAAGGATATTTCTAATTTTCAAAGATATGTTGAACCTACCAATCTTTTAATAAGTGCGTTCATTTTTACAAGATGACTACCTTCCCAATAAATTTTATGACAATGGTGACATTGATAGAAAGCCTGATAGTATTTTATTGTTTTTGGCTGCAGATCTTGTATTATCATTTTTTTGTTCACTGACATCAACTTCCCATTGCAAACCAAGCAGCGCGAAAATGGAATAATATTTTTTTGCAAATCAAACTTACGTAGTATTTCTACTGCCTGTTTTTCAGGATTGGTTTCTCTCACCCAATAACCATGAGTTACTTTTTTATGTTTTAAGAGTTCTACGTCACGCGTTAAGATAATACGATGTTCTGCCCTGGCCAAATCTCTGATAACGGAATCCTCATATTGATTATTATAAATAGTATCAAAACCAAGCAACCTAAGATATCTTGCAAGCTTTCCAAGATGGACATCTAATATAAATTTTGGTTCTCGTAATGGCTTAGGTCTAAGATGTGCTACCGAACTAATATCAAACACTTCAAACATCGGATAAACAGAAATTTTATCTCCATTTTTAATTATTTTTGAAAAATCAACTGATAGACCATTCACTAAAATTAAATCAACTTCTGTATGCGGGACGCCCACAGATTCAATCAAATCTTTAACACTTTGATTGGCAACTAATGGATGTTGAAAGGCAACCCGACGTTTGTTTATCGGCAAAAAGTCATTCAGTTCTTCATAAAATCTCAACTCTACAGCCATTTGTCCCTCCGAAGCGAAATTTATACCTTTGGTTTGGCTGGGTCGGGTGTGCCTGTCTTGTCGGGTTTTTTTTGGGGTTGGGGTGCTGGTGCTACAGTTTCTTGTTTTTCTATTTTTTGTCCATTTGGCCTGGGCTCAGTTTTTGTAGGTTCAAAGGTAAGCGGACCTCTGCCTTCAACATTAGCAGAGCTTCTTTCACGCACTTGTGGCTTTGCAGTAGCTTCTTTATAAACATCCGACAAACCCTCCAATTGCTTTGTAGTTTCTGCTAACTTAGCTTTAGCATCTTGTCTAAAGACTTTAGCAAGCTCTACGGTACTAATACCAGACTCTGATTTAATACCTTTAGATTGTTGTTCCAAAAATTGTTCTTCTTCTACATCCGCTTTTCGACTCATTATTTTGGCATAAACGAAGGATGCAATCGAAAAAATGGTTGCAAGCGTTCCAATACCTACAATTGCCCATCCAACAGGCGTTGTCAATAAAGCTGCCGCTCCTGCAGCTGCGATTGTTGCTGCCACAAATGCGCTTAAGCCCATAACGACAGCACCAAGTGCCGAGCCTATTTCGCCATTCTTTGATTTGATGCGCGATTTATATGAAGCAGTATCTATACCACCCCTTCTTTTTTCAATATCCAAATCACTTTTTGCAAGACGCGCAGCAAAAAGTGTGTTACCGAGAAATCCAAATGCGGCGACGGCTAAAGCAATAGGAGCGATAGGCGGAAAGAGGAAAGCAGCCACTGTACCGGCCACCATGATTGCACTGGAAATACTTGCGCCTATTTCATATTTGCGTTTTTCATCCACTTCTTTTCTACCCAAAGTAGGATTGGTTTTAATTGCTTGTGCCCAGGTATATTGTCCCGCAACAGAGAAAAGAAGTGCAAACGGAATGGCTAAGGCATGGATTAAAGGGATCCTCGCAATAAAATTTGCGCCATTATGCATTTGGCTCAGCAGACTTGTTCTCTTAGACCAGGCTTCTGATTGTGCTTTTTTATGTTCAATTTCATGGATGATGCGTAACAATTCATCATAATTATCCGCTGGAACTCTATCTAAAAACTTATCAATAGCATCATCATCAAAATCTTCATTTTTTGTACCTGGAGGGAGCACAGCCGAATCACCTATTTGTTTAATAAATTCTTGCGTGTTTTTATTCAAATCACTAAACTCATACGTTTCACCTTGCCCAACCCCTATTGCATGGCGTGTCATAACGCCACTTTCTATCAGCTTTTGATATCTCGCGGCATCAGCACGATGTTTTAAAGCAGCTCTCAAATATTCCCTGTTTCGTTTAATGCCCTCGATTAATTTCATGTGTTTCTCTAATTCATCAACCGCAAGCGCAAAACCATTCAAAAGCTGCTCTTTATTTCTGTTTGCCAATTCAGGCAAAGCTATCATATGAGCTAAAATAGAGCTTGATAGTTTTTTAATATTTTTTGGTGAAAAGTCCTCTAGACTTGTGTCTGTTGGTAAAAAGACAAGCACATTTTTGATTAGCCCTTTTGTTTTATCTGTAAGCTTTGCATAGGAAGGACTCTCAGTGGATTTTTGGGCTGTTTGAGATTTTTCTGTTGTTTCACCGCCCGTAGATTCGTCTTCAGCTTTGGCTGCCATGAGATAATTTTTATATGCAACTATCCTTTGGACTTGTCGCCCCCACTGCTGCCATTCCTTTTCTCTTTTCGTAAGCCGCTTAAAATATTTACTCATTTTTCATGCGTAAAACCAAACATTGGCTTTACGAGCCTCCAGTTTATCAGACAAAAATGGGGCTAAAAGATTCCCTACTTAAAGGGTAAGTAAATTAATAATTACGTTGATATGCAAGGAAAGGAAGAATATACACAATAAATGGGACAGTAGTTACTGCTTCATTCTGTCCTGCTCTGGATTGAGATCATAAAAAGTGCAGGTTTTTCCATCACAAGGCGCTGTGACTTCTAAGCTAAAGTTTCCTTCGCGAAAACTATGGGCTAAAAACCCCATATATTTGTCTTTGTCTACGCTAAAGACCTTATATTGGATCCCTCCCCATACACAGCCTTTCTTTATTGTTAAAACACTGCTATCTCCAGGATTAATTCTTTCCTTACCCTTCTCTAAAATACAACCCTCTTCGGACCAGGTCCTATCTTGCACTAAATAATACCCTTCATTGGCCTTTTGCTTTGATTTATTTTCAAGCGTAGAACGATAATTATCATCACTCTGCGCAACAAAAGGCATGAATAAAAATGAAATCATGAATAATGAAAGAATAAGACTGTTTTTCATAAAATTTCCTTTAATAGTTTACAAAGCCATTAAGCTAAGTTCACAACAAAATCAAGCCTCGATATCAATGATATTGTGAATATCTCATATCGAGACTTGACCACGATTATTTTTTTAGCATTGCATTTTTAATAAAACCAACAAGGGCTGTTAGGATCCCTCCTCCCACTGCGCCCGAACCAATCATGCCCGCTACTTCGCCTAAACTAACATTTGCCAATCCTACCGCCTCTAGTACATTTACGGCTTGCAAGATATAGGTCCCCGCAACTCCCCCAATAAGACCGGCAATAGAATTACCGATAGCGCCCAAAGATTTATCCTTCAATGCAGCGCCTGTAAGATTACCCCCCGCCAAGCCACTGAGCGCTGATACCGCTAAACCAAGCATATCCAAGATAATACCCTCCCTGTTTATAGACAAAAACCCTGAATTAATTATAGTATAGGGTTTTGATGAAGGTCAAAGGGACCACTAAAGTGACCTTTCCCTATTCTTTGATTTTCCCGCCAATTATTTTTCCTTTAAATTGCGCTGTCTTATCTCTAATGAACACAACACCATCGCCAGATTCAAAAGTAATATTACCAGAAACAATAGTTTTGCCTGCTAATTTTATTTCATTATTTTTACCATAGCCTTCATTATTCACTGGATCATTACTAATCTTGCCGCTATCTTTTTTGACATGGATATTGTTAACTGAAACATCATAAAGTGCAACAGGCGTATTAACCGTATTAATATCCTTAAAGCTGCCGACTTTAGCTTTAAGAGGCCCATTGATACTCACATTGCCCTTGATTTCAAAATCTTCGAGCGCTACTGGACCATTAACATGCAAGCTTTCAGCACTAATTTTGGTACCGTCAAAAGGCCCATGAATGACAACATCAGCAAATTCACCATCTACGCCACTAAACGGCCCAGAAACCTCTGTTTTTCCTTTTATTTTAAGCTTAATAAAATCAACTGGGCCATTGACTGTTAAAGAGTCAGCTTTTATTGCATGAAGTGTAGCAGGTCCATTTATATTTAATTCTTTAAATTCCTGTGTAGATAGCTCTATAGGTCCATTAAAAGTGCTTTTTTCAGCTGTTGCACTACCATGGTAAAAAAAAATGCCTACGCTGCTACAAAGGACAATAAAAAGTGCAAACTTAGTCTTAAAAAATCGTAATTTTGTACTAAATGACATACATTCCTCCTGAAACTGAAAAACCTTATAGGCTATGTCTTCCATCAATTTGATAAATTAAAAAGCTTAAATGAGTTTAATATTGAAGTCAAAGAGCCGACTGGTCCACTTGTCGCTCACTACCCTCTTTGTCACCAAGTTTTGAATTACGAAGTTCAGGTTACAAGCTTTTCCGACCTATCGTAAAAGTTATTTATCTATAAAATTTTTTACTATACTAAAACTGTAAATCAAGCGTGCAGATAGGATATATGTCTCATGTCAAAAAATGTACAAGATACCCCCCTCTATTATCAAGAGTTTTTAGACTGGATTAATAATAAATCAGATAAAGACGATTTATATTCAATGGCTACGGGGCCGGACAAGGTTGCTAGTTACGAATCAATCATAGTTCAATTACGCAAAAATTTCGAACAATCATATGAGGCGCAATGCAAACTATTCGAAGATAATAAAGAAATCTATAAAAAACCCGTCACGCGTGACCTTCATTATCAACATTATTTGGATACACTGCTGAGACCATTACATGAACGCGAAATCCCGCTTGCTCATTTATTATGTGATTTCAAACTTGCTATGATGAACAAATATAAATTATTCTCTGATGATGAAACTAAAAAATTAGATGAAGATGTTCTACAACTACGAGACTATATTTTAAAGGGCTTTACTGATACTTTTTTATATGATGATGAACCCGATCATGTTCCTCAATCTAGAAAATCAATAGATCAACCGTCAACCCCTTCAACACCCAAGCCTGCAGCGACCCAAGCTCACCAACAAAGATCTCCAAGTCCAGCCATTAAAACACAAAACCAAAAAACCACCCATGAAAAAAAATTTACCTCTGATCAAAACAAAACTTTCGAAAACGCAGTCAAGGTTTATTTTCGTGCTAACGCAGGTCTCAAACTTTCATCTGCTGAGGAAAGAATTTTGGATAAAATGATTCAAGAATATCAAAATAATCGTAACATTGCTGCAATTAAGCGAAACGCTGATAAGTGGCTTGCGCAACTGCTACCACAACTCGGTAATAAGCAAGTGGCTGCTAATCGTTACTTTAACGAGTTTATTACCGCCTTCCATGCCGCAGAAGATCAGTCCAAACCTGGTGGCAAAAAACTCTCAACCAAAAAATAATTCATTTCCTCCCTAGTTCAATACTATCAATGGAAAAGGGGTCAATGGAATGGACCCCTTTCTCTATGGCACAGCAACAACCTTAGAAGAGGGGATATGATGTTGATTTGCTCTTTCCTGCTGTTGGTTAGCATATGCTGGTAAAAATTCGGTTGGTTGTTGATCTTCTACTTGCATTGCCTTAGATGCTTGAGAGGCTGCTCTTAATAATTCAACCAACTCTGCTTCATTTCCAGTACAAGAATACTCGACGCGCTGCTCATCTTCTCCATTTTCACGAACCATGATGACATTACGCTTCTGATTTGCTCGACGTTCAGCAAGTTTTAATGCAGTGTTCCCTTGAGAATCTGCATAATCAACATTAGCATGGTTCTGAAGTAACAACTTAACAGCTGCTATACCCAGGTCGTTCAAATCCTGCCAGCCAACAATACTCATCAATGCAGTTTTTCCATGTATATCTATTGCATTAACATCAGCACCGGCATCAATCAAGAACTGCATTTCTGACAATTCAGGATTACGGAAATGTAAGTATTGCATTAATGCTGTATCACCAGTACCATCTTTTAACTTAACATCTGCATGATAGTTTACAACAAGCATCTTGATTATACTCCAATGTGCCCATGATTGAATAGCAGCGTTTAATATAGTTAATGTGTGAGTCGGGTAAGCTTCTCTTCGAGGAACCTCAACATAAAATTTATTAGTCAATAATCCTGGGTTGTTAATACTAAATCCAGCTTTTCCAAGAAATAATAGCAATAATGTTTGCGACAGTCCGGGATCGTCTTTCCACTTTGCAAAAACATCACGCACTAGGTTTCCGGGCTCTTCTTTGGGAGGATAACCTCTGTTATCTGTCTTTAATGGATATGTTTTTAAAAAATTAATATATTTCTCAAGAGGACATAACTTGATTAAAGCAGGAATGATTTCAAAATATAAATATTCTTCCTCTTTTAAAGTACAAAACTCTTGTGTTTTGCATGGACCATACTTTGTTAATTCAGCCCGCTTTGCATAGTTGTTATACAGTCCATAGACTGCTAAAGCAAGCGGATTGATTTGTTCGTAGCAATGATTCCATTCAAAAGGTATTCCCATGTCCTTTGCCATTTTTTCAGTAACTACTACGGTTTTTTCAAATATATCATTGACAATGTCATTACTATATGATCTAAAAACATGCCATTTTTTGATCATAAAGCCGTGTTTTTGCAAATAAGGTATAAGCGAACGAAAATGGCATAGATCCCTCAACCGTATATTATTATCTCTTGCTTCTGCTTTAGTCTTTTTTTCGAATTGTGTACTACTTTTTGGTTCAGCCTTTGCTTTCGTTTCTGCTCCATCGGTGCTGTCACTCATTTTTGGTTCGCCATCTTTTATTTGTTCTCTATCGTCGAGCATCATATACCTATAGGTTTGCTGCTGCTTTCCCGGTTCTTCCCGCTCTTCAGGTTCTGCGCTTCCGCTTCCGCTTCCGTATGATAATAAAGGGGTTTTTAACAGCTTTTCTCTTTCTTTACTGCTGTTTGATTGCAAATATGCTGACATGTATGTGCTCCATTAAAAATTTTCAATCCAAATTAATAGGGTTTTTAGCTATGTTAGAATGTTACATAATTTATTTACAGTAGTCAAGAATCTTCTTCTTAAAGCGTATATGTCGAGAGAAATCAAGTTGAAAGACTGAAACATCATAAGAGTCATGAGAGCGTTTTCGATTTCCCAAATCAGGCACAGATCCCCTTTGTCTTAGATTAAAAACCCATCTCAAGATTGTATATTGTATATGCACAGCTATTAAAATTTTATTCCAATGTCAAGAGTTATATTTTCCATTAAATCCTGTTTTTTAGGATTCTCAACTCTAGATATCTATCTCGAAAGGGATAAGCTTTAACGATAGGCCTTTTTATTTATAAAGAAAGAAATTTTCTGGTTTGCTTGTGTGGCGATATAAAGGGGGGAACTAGTAATAAAGGGAGGAGCGATTATGAGTACCAATGGAAATGATATTATCACAACAACCTCAGGAGACGACAGTATAAATGCGAAAAAGGGTGATGATACAATCATTTATAATGTCGAAACGAATGCAGGCTCCACTGATACAGTGAATGGAGGACAAGGAACAGATACCTTATCCATCACGATGAGTCTTAGCACCTGGGAAAATTCAGCGACTTGGATGCGAAACGCTTTTGTTGCGCTTCAAAATTATTTAAATACAGGCAATTTTAACCATGCCTTTGATTTTAGTGTCTATGCGCCGGTGGGTTCTAATCTTTTTAATCTCAGTATTACTAAAGTAGAATTAGTCAAAATTAAAATTGGAGATGGTCAAGAAGTTACACTTTCAAATTTCTTAGCTAATTTAGCGCCCGATGCGGTTAATGATAATAAGCTTATCACTGAAGATGATGTAAGTTCATCTGGAAATGTTATCAGTAATGATACTGATGATGGTTCCCCTGCAAATTTGAAAGTAGTTGCTGTTAATGGCTTAGCTGCTAATGTAGGTGCAACCATACATGGTCTTCACGGGGATTTAGTACTACAAGCTAATGGTAGTTATACCTATACAAGTACGGATCCCGCTCTTAACTCAATGAGTGTGGGTGAGACGGTAACTGATACCTTTACCTATAAAATATTCGACAGTATCAATGGAACCGATACCGCCAACTTAACTATCACTATAGAAGGACGCAATGATGCACCTGTTGCTGTCAATGATAGCGTGTCTGACGCCGTTAAAGCTAATCAATCCGCTGATATCAATGTTGTTGCAAATGATACTGATCCTGATCATAATCATGTCATCTCCGTGGACGCAGCTACACTACCACAATTTAGTCTCTTAGGTGCAACTTTAAGCCTTAATGGAGATGGTACAATTCATTATGATCCTAGCACCAGTGAGGTTATACAGAATTTATCAGGCACACAAACTATCGCAGATAGTTTTCAGTATTATGCAAAAGATGAACACGGATTAAACAGTTTAGTAGCTGCCACAGTGAATATTACTCTGGCAGCTGCCCAAATAGATTATCAAAACTCCATTGCCCACTTCACTTTTGTCTTTAATCCCGATAGTTCCTTGACTGTCACTGATCAAATTGCAGGACCAGGAAACGAAGGATCAACTACCTATATGCATATACCCAATTTTACATTTGATGCCAGTGCTGTCTATACATCAACTCTTCAAGCCCCAGAATCAGGTGCAGGATCTGTTGCGTTTACAAGCAATGATAATGAAATTTTAGTTGGCTTACCACGGGATGTTGAACCCGATTTCATTGAGTCTATTTTACGTGCAAGAAATGATCATGTGGCCTTAATTGGAACTGATGGAAGAGATTTGCTTATAAATTCAACTCAGGGCGCTATTATTGCTGGCATGGATGTCCAAATGGTGGGTGGACGTGGGGATGATTTAATTCGAGTGAATAATAATGATGCTGGCACTGAAACCATTCTTTATGCACATGGACTACAAGATTTTGAACTTGGACAAGATCTAAGCTTACCTTCTAATGGTAACATTGTTCTCGTTGCTGAATATGTAGGAAGCGATCTCAGTTATGATGAAGGAAGAGATGAAATTACTTCTGTTATTGCAGCTTTTCCTAATTCAACCTTAAGTTTTGATGGGCAAACTGTTCTCGTAGACGATCTCGTTCTTCAAGCACCTCCAGGTGGTACCGTTGTCGGTACGGACACTACTAAGGAAATTAATGGTCTTGCTGGAAATGCTACTTTAGATGCGGGTAATAGCACGCATGCATTATTAATAGGCGGTCCCGGTGATATTTTATATGGAAACTCCACAAGTATTGCTGGGTTTTTCGCTAATATTGCTTATTTTAATTTTGAATTTATGCCAGATTCTTTGGTGGTGACTGATCAAGTTCCAGGACATGTAGATTATGCAGGTGTAAATACCTTATATAATATTAACAATTTCAACTTCCAAGGCGAACGCTACACTTCAATTGTTCAAGCGCCAGAATCAGGCGCAGGATCTGTTGCGTTTACAAGCAATGATAATGAAATTTTAGTTGCTTTACCACGGGATGTTGAGCCCGATGCTTTTGAATCTATTTTACGTGCAAGAAATGATCATGTGGCCTTAATTGGAACTGATGGAAGAGATTTGCTTATAAATTCAACTCAGGGCGCTATTATTGCTGGCATGGATGTCCAAATGGTGGGTGGACGTGGGGATGATTTAATTCGAGTGAATAATAATGATGCTGGCACTGAAACCATTCTTTATGCACATGGACTACAAGATTTTGAACTTGGACAAGATCTAAGCTTACCTTCTAATGGTAACATTGTTCTCGTTGCTGAATATGTAGGAAGCGATCTCAGTTATGATGAAGGTAGAGATGAAATTATTTCTACTCCTGCAACCTTTCCTAATTCAACCTTAAGTTTTGATGGGCAACCTTTTCTCGTGAACGACCTCGTTCTTCAAGCATCTCCAGGTGATACCGTTACCGGTTCGGATATTACTAAGGAAATTAATGGTCTTGCTGGAAATGTTACTCTGGATGCAGGTACTAGTACGCATGCATTATTAATAGGGGGCCCAAATGATATTTTATATGGAAACTCAACAAGTATTGCTGGATTTTTCGCTAGTATTGCTTATTTTAAATTTGAATTTATGCCGGATTCTTTGATAGTGACCGATCAATTTCCAGGGCATTTAGATTATGCAGGTACAAATACCTTATATAATATCAGTAATTTTAACTTCCAAGGCGAACGTTACACTTCAATTGTTCAAGCCCCAGAATCAGGAACGCAAGGAGGTACCATACTTGGTGTTGCACTCACGACCAATGATAATGAAATTTTAGTTGGTTTACCACGAGATGACGTTTTATCTGTACAAGATTTTGAATCTGCTTTACGTGCAGCAAATGATCATGTTGCCTTAATAGGTACAGATGGAGCTGATATACTTGTCAATAGCGCTCCTACACCCTCTTTTCCGGTAGGTGTTGATGTTCAAATGGTAGGCGGTGGAGGGCGTGATTTGATTATAGTTAATACTGATGATTTTGGAACAGAAACCATTCTTTATGCACATCCGCTAGAGGACTTTGAGCTTAGACACATTTTAGAGCCTGGTTTTTATAATATTTCCGATATTGAAGTTAAATATCTAGGAAATGATCTCATCAATGAAAGTACTGATTTAATTAATAATACTGCTTCTGTTCCTGCTTTACTTGATTCCTCATTCAACTTTGCTGGACTATCCTATCAGGTAGATGATCTCATTATTCAGGCAGATCCAGACAGTACTGTTTCTGCCTCTCAAAGCACCAAAGAAATTATTGGTCTTGCTGGAAATGTGATTATGGATGCAGGCACTAGTACGCATGCATTATTAATAGGCGGTCCCGGTGATGTTATGTATGGAAACGCTACAGCCATTGCAGGCTTTTTAAATAGTATTGCAAACTTTCATTTTGAATCCACACTCGATTCCTGGATACTTACTGATCAAATTCTAGATAGTCCAACTTATGCAGGCACAAATACCCTATACAATATAAATAACTTTGATTTCCAAGGTGATCGTTTTACTTCAATTGTGCAAGCCCCAGCAACAGGAACGCAAGGGCTTATATCACTTGGTAGTGCGTTAACGAGCAATGATAATGAAATTTTAGTTGGTTTACCGCGGGATGTAGCTCGACCGCTTCAAGATTTTGAATCTGCTTTGCGAGCAGCCAATGATCACGTTGCCTTAATAGGCACAGATGGATCTGATCGGCTTGTCAATGCTGCTACATCCAATTCCCCATTAGCAGGTATTGATGTTAAAATAGTGGGTGGTGGAGGATTCGATCTTATTCAAGTTAATAATCTTGATTTTGGAACAGAAACCATTCTTTATGCACACCCATTAGCAGACTTTGAACTGAGTCATATTTTAAACGCTGATTTATTCAATATTTCTGATATTGTCGTTAGATATATAGGAAACGATCCCATCAATGAGGGTTTTGATGTTATTACTAATGAAGGTATTGGTTTACTTGATTCCGCGTTCAAATTTGCCTCACAAACATATTCAGTGGATGATCTTATACTTCAGGTAATCACAAATTCGGTCGTTGGAACAGAAGCAACAAAGGAAATGTTAAGTATTTTTGGAAATGCAGTTTTAGATGCGGGCTCAAGTATTCATGCGATTTTGGTGGGCGCTTCTGGGGATGTTTTGCTTGGTAATTCCACAGCAACAGCTGGATATTTACACGACATTGAAAACTTTAGTTTCTCATTTAATACAGCTGATAGTTCACTGACAGTGACAAATCAGATTGACCCGAGTGTAGGAACGCAAGTCCTTCATGATATTGATAAGTTTATTTTCCAAGAAATAAGATATAACTTTGTACACGGTGGGGATGGAAGCGACAATATTACCGCTGGTGCTGGAAATCAAATTTTATCTGGAGGAGGCTCTGATGATAATTTTATATTTAACGCTCGCGGGGTTGGTGATGTAGATACGCTTATTGATTTTACCTCTTCTGCAGATAAGTTGGTATTTGCTTCAGATTTTTTGACCCAAGAATCTAGGGATAATATAGCAGCTAATGGCTTGATTGTAGATACAGCCACAGAACCTCCTACCAATAGTACTAACGCAACCTTTATTATGGATACAACAAATCATAATCTTTATTACGATACTAAGAGCGATGAAGGTATCATTAAAATTATACACTTATCCAATGACGCAACTGTCACTGCAGCTGACATTGTTACGACCTAACTCTCTCTACCAAGTACCAAGGGGTCCATTCCATTGACCCCTAGTAACGACTATATTTATATCCAGTTCATATTTCAAATTAATTAATAAATATATTGACATAATATATCTAATAGATATATTATTGGAAAATCTTAATTTGGGCTCTCATGGAGCATCTTATATGACAGTAAAAAGTGGCGGCAATAAGACTCGATTTGCCTTGTTAGGCATGCTCACCCTTGGTCCAGCAAGCGGGTACGACATCAAAAAAATGATGGAACAATCCACCGATTTTTTTTGGCGGGAGGGGGACGGATCAATTTATCCCATTTTGAAGCAATTGCTTGAAGAAGGAATGGTGACTTGTGAAATGGCAAACATACAAAGCGAAAAACCTAAAAAAGTTTACACGCTCACGCATGATGGTCGACGTGCTTTAGAAGATTGGTTAGGGGAAGATCCGGTCTTGTACCCGAATCGAAATGAATTAATGTTAAAGGTATTTTTTGGCTGGAATAGAGATCCAGAGATTACCATTCAACATATTCAAAAATTTAAACAATTGGCTTGGTCACTTCTCTCAAAATATAAGGATATATATCAATCGACTTTTTCTGGCCCCCTATCAGGGATAAAATTATTTCAATCTTTAACTTTGAAATCTGGCATAATCAATGCTGAAGCCAGTATCAAATGGTGCGATGAAGCATTAAGGATTTTAAAGCATGAGTAGTATGAAACCCTATTCAAATCTTCCTGGTCTACTAAAAAATATGCATATGGTTGTTTCTTTTGCATTACCCATTAGCATTAGTGCAATCATCAGCATGCTGTCGAGTTTTATTGCTATGCTATTTGTGGCACAACTGGGAGATTTAGAGCTGGCCGCAGGCGCATTAGCAGTGACAACCTTTACAGCAATAGCGACAGTAGTCATGACAATGCTTTATGCAATCGGCATTTTAATTGGACACACTCGAGGACAAGGGGGATCTCCTCTTGAAATTGGTGTGCTGGTTAAAAATGGATTTTGGCTGGCTTTGGCGTTAGCAATTCCGGCAATGATCTGTCTGTTCAATATCGACACTTTGTTAGTATTGTTTAATCAAGACAAAGCATTAGTCGACATCGCAAAAGATTATTTTTATTTTGCTGCCATATCGTTGTTTCCGACACTTGTTTTCATAGTTATTTCTCAGTTTTACGCAGGCATTGGTAATCCCAGGTTTTCGATGTTTATCTCATTAATTACTTTACCGCTGACTATATTTTTATCTTATAGTTTTATTTTGGGCAAATTCAATTTCCCACAATTAGGGCTTTCAGGAATCGCCTGTGCGACTTTAATTACAAATTGCTTAATATGTATTGGCACTTTGCTTTATATTGTTATTAGTAAAAATACCCGTCATTATAAAATTCTGAGTGGTCGCTTTTGGCCAAATTTAAATATATGTAGACGCATCTTTACTTTGGGTGCACCGATAGGCATTCAATTTGGCGGTGAACTTTCAGCAATGGCAATTGCTACGTATTTTATGGGTTATTTCGGGGTTCCGGCCTTAGTCGCAACTCAAATCGTTTCACAATGCTCGATTTTAGTGGTGATGATATCATTAGGGTTTTCACAAGCAATGTCGATATTGGTGAGCGAGGCGAATAGTAAAAATGATTTTCCATTAATTAGACAATATATCGCTTCGGGAATCCTTATTTTGATCCTATTTTTCATGCTTGTTTTTATGTGTTTTTTCTTAAAACCAGAAATCCTAATTAACTTATATCTCAAAATTGATGATCAAAACAATCAAGAAATAGTTCGATTGGCGATTAACCTTTTTATTATCTCAGGTGTTATTCTTTTATTTGATGCGGTTAGAAACTTACTCGCCGGAGGACTAAGAGGCCTACAAGATTCTAAAGCACCCATGATCATTGGTCTTGTATGCTTATGGTGCATCTCCTTACCCCTCTGCTACTGGGTTGCTTTCACTTTCGGTGGCGGCCCCGTTGGATTGCGGATCGGATTTTCTGTTGGATTTATCATGGCTGCTGCTATATTATGGTTTAGAATACAACAAAAAATTTCTTCCATAACTAATTTTGAGTTATTACCGCAGCAACGCATAAATTCGGTGTAAATCAAATATCCAAGAGTATTTATCAATGGTATGTCATTTCTCATATCGAAACTTTGACCCCTTTGACATAAGGTTAATACGCTCAATAGATTAGCTTAAGATCTTCTGGCATAATCCAATGCTTGTTGAAAATAATTATAGAGATCTTTATCTACATTCATAGGACTTTGGCTTAAAACCTTATCACCTTCAGTATCATACATC
>CAZCHZ010000006.1:0-17264 GCA_964498615.1 uncultured Legionellaceae bacterium
TTAAATGATGTATCGCTTTTCGTCTATCATAGTAATCTACAATGCCACTCATGGGGATGGCAGATAATATACGTGTTGCAAATCCCGCACGTTCTAGTGCATCGCGCATGGCCAAGGCATTCATGAGGGTTGCTAACATGCCCATGTGATCGCCTGTCATACGGCCAATGCCTAAATGAGACAGTGCTTCTCCTCGAAAAAAATTGCCGCCCCCAATCACTAAACCTAGCTGTACACCCAATTTGACAACTTCACCTACCTCAAATGCCATACGATCGAGGACTTTTGGATCAATCCCAAAAGTTTTATCCCCCAAAAGCGCTTCACCGCTCATTTTAAGGACAATGCGATGGAAAACTGGCATATTTATTCCCCTCGTACTTGCGCCATCACCTCTGCTGCAAAATTATCCGCCTTTTTTTCGAGTCCTTCACCCACCTCGAAACGCCTAAAAGTATCCATTTCTGCGCCCTTTTGCTTTAATAAGGCTTCTATGGTAAGACTTGAATCTTTGACAAAGGTTTGCCCCAATAAAGTTACCTCATTCACAAATTTATTGAGTTTGCCCTCTAGAATTTTTTCAATCACTTCTTTAGGTTTTTTCTCATCTTTCATCTGCGCTGCATAAATCTCTTTTTCCTTGGCCAAGATGTCTGCCGGGATATCAGATCGCTGCACATATTGAGGACGCATGGCAGCCACTTGCATGGCCAAATCTTTGGCCAACTCAAGCGTGCCTTTTTTAAGAGAAAGCAAAACACCAATACGGATGCCATTGGCATCTCCGTGGCCATATGCTGCAATGACGCCCTTTGAATGCAACAAAGCCATACGTCTTAACTGAATGTTTTCACCCAATTTTGCTATCAAGTCTAAACGTGTTTTGTCTGTCTTTTGCTGCAAAGTTTCAATGGTTACTATCCCTTCTATTAGTGCAAGATGAAGCGCCTCTTTTGCAAAGTTCATAAACTGTTCGCTTCTTGCTACAAAATCTGTTTGGCAATTTACCTCGAGTAGGGCGCCATTTTTGCCATCCTGACTTATCTCGAGCACGATTGTCCCTTCAGCAGCTTGATGTTGTGCTTTACCTTGAGCGCTTGCTTGGCTTTTTTGCCGTAAAATTCCGATGGCTGCTTTTATATCCCCCTTTGTTTCTACCAAAGCCTTTTTACATTCCATCATAGGCGCATCAGTTTGATCGCGTAAGGCTTTGACGAGGGCTGGCGTAATATCTGTCATTGGATGTCTCCTCTTGCTTTAAGCATCTTTTACACTATTATCTTCGGCATCCAATTCGATAAATTCTTCCTGATATTTCCCTGCCAAGGCAGATTTTGTTGATGCTTTTGCTTCAAGAATAGTGTCTGTAACACATTTGACATAATATTCAATGGCGCGCATTGCGTCGTCATTACCTGGAATCACATAGTCCACATTGTCTGGTTTTCGATTGGTATCCACAATACCAATGACAGGAATACTCAAACGCTTAGCTTCTAAAACAGAAATTTGCTCATGGCCAACATCCACCACGAACAATGCATCCGGCAAGCCTTTCATGTCTTTAATGCCTCCTAAGCTTCTTTCTAATTTTTGAAGCTCTCGCATCAAAGTTAAACCTTCTTTTTTGGTTAAAAGTTGCAAAGTGCCGTCTTCTCGCATCACTTCTAGTTCTCGTAAACGTCGAATTGCCTGCATCATGGTTTTATAATTCGTTAACATGCCCCCTAACCAACGATGATCAACATAGGGCATACCACATTTTTGGGCATACTCTGCAATTAAAGCTTGTGCCGCACGTTTTGTCCCAACAAACAAAATCTGCCCATTCTTTGAGGCAATTTTATGAACAAACTTTAAAGCCTCTTTAAGACGCTCTTTGGTAATTTCTAAATTGATAATATGTACCCGATTCTGAACACAATAAATGTAAGGTGACATACTTGGATCGCGAAAGCGGGTGAGATGTCCAAAGTGCAAACCTGCCTCTAACATCTCGCGCATACTCACGTTTACTGGCATAATTAACTCCTCCTCTGGGTTAAACCTCCACGTATCCCCTAGCCGTAACCTAAATTCGCTTTAAAGCGTTTCTCAAGCACCCACGGAAGGGTTTCATTGATACATGTGTGTAATGGTAAAAAATTTGCGTATTTCGCCAGTGCTTTATATCATGAATTAAGGTAAATCACAAGCGGGTAGAAGATTGAGCAGCCTTAAACCAGAGATCCATATCAAAACGCCTGAAGAAATCAAAAAAATGCGCATTGCGGGGCGCTTAGCCGCCGAAGTGCTAGAGATGATAGAGCCCCAGGTACGCCCAGGTATTACTACCCTGGAATTGGATAGCCTATGCCACGATTATATTGTATCCGCCCAAAAAGCGATTCCTGCCTGTTTAGGCTATAAGGGTTTTCCCAAGTCTATTTGCACCTCTACCAACCAAGTCGTCTGCCATGGGATACCTAACGATCGCAAGTTGAAGTCAGGCGACATAATTAATATCGATGTGACAGTGCTTAAAGATGGTTACCACGGAGACACGAGTAAAATGTTTTTAGTGGGAGAGTGCTCGATTTTAGCCAAACGCCTGGTGAAAGTCACCCAGGAATGTTTATATCTTGCTATTAAAGCGGTTCGTCCAGGTGCCACACTTGGCGATCTTGGTGCTATTATACAAGAGCATGCAGAAGCACATCATTATTCAGTCGTACGAGAATACTGTGGACATGGGATTGGCTCCGTCTTCCACGAAGAAGCATTGCAGGTTCTGCATTATGGGCGCAAAGGGACGGGTATGGTTTTAAAACCGGGGATGACCTTCACCATAGAGCCAATGATTAATGCAGGCAAACGGTTTATCACGCCTTTAGGTGATGGATGGACAGTGGTGACTAAGGATCAATCCTTATCAGCACAATGGGAGCATACTTTGTTAGTAACTGAAAACGGGGTTGAGGTTCTAACTCAAAGAAAGGAGGAAGCACCATTTTATACTTGACTGTTCTGCAAAGGGGATCTACCTTTGGTCTACGGCATCAAATAAATCGTGGGGTGAGAACGTGTCAGATATAACACATTATGTGGCATATTATGTTGCACAACTGCATAAAGGACCTGTGCGGAATCATACTTCACATGAAGGGACAGGGATTTCAAAATCAGATATTCAACAACAATCTATTTTGGATTTTAGCCGGTCCTCTACCACAGTTTCTATCATCGATACTTATAAAGAGCTGCCTGACAATCGGCGTAATGCAAAATGGCCGCAATTGCAAAAAGCCATGGAAGCTTGTCGCAAGCACCATGCAACATTACTCATTGCCGAATTAGGCACCTTGGCCAGTAACGAAAGTTTTGCTCAAATACTGCTAGATGCGAAAGTCACATTTCATTGCCTGGATCAACCTTTTGTTAACCAGACCATTCTAGAGGCTTTAAGCAAACATGCTCAGGTTCAAAGGAAATTGCACGGAAAACTTATTCGGGAGGGTTTGAAGATGACTTCAGCAAAATCAGGTAATCCAAATGCAGCAGAAGTAATCAGTAAAGTTAATAAGCCAAAGATAGACACAGCGATTGTCTTTGCGCTCTTATTATTGCCTATTATTCTTGATTACCGACGTAAAGGCCTATCTCAGCGTGGCATGGTCCAAGCGTTAAACGCTGAGGGCTTTACAGCACCTGAAGGAGGTAAATGGGTTTTAAGTCAATTACAAAAGGTGTTAGATCGTGTGCGTTTAAATGAAATCGCCACGGAAACTAAGGCAATCATTCAACCCGCTATCTCGGAAGGTCAAAGTCTCATACAAATTGCAGAAATGCTTAATGCAAAAAATATTTTATCTCTCAAGCGCGGACCCTGGGATGAATCACAGATTAAAAAGCTTAAAGATCGTATCCAACAAATTGAAGATATTGTTCACATTAACCGTTTTGTGCTTGGCTTATTACCTGTTTTGCATGAGTATCAACGCAAAAATATGACAATACCCGACATTTTAAAAACTTTACATCATTTAGGCCTGCCATTGCGTTCGAATATGCCGCTTGAGGTAGTAAACACCACAGTCCCGCCAGGAATTGAACGTTTGAAACAAGATCTCTCTGCCTTCTCAAAAGAATCCGCCTTTCTTGAGAACGCCTTAGAATCCGCCATTAAGCATATTCCAGCCTACCTTAAAATTGTAAAAGGACACATTGATCAACTTGCCAAAGTATTGGCTTTAGAAACACATGATCATCGTAATTTAGACAATGTCGGACTTGCAGAGCCTGTGATGCAGCTGATGCAACTCTTCCGTGAATTAAATGATGATGATCTTCAATTACTGGAAACTTTGGCATATGAAACCCGCCATTGGCAAACGCATCCCGAGCATGCAACAACAATGCCAGCAACCTTGGCAGCAGAGAGTATAGGATAATACTCTCTCCGTTGCCGTAGATGTTAGAAGGATTAAAGGATTATGCCCTTTCTAGATGATATATGGAAAAAATTTAAGATGCCGCCTGCTTCTCAATCTACATTCGCCTCACACCACCCAGATTTGGAGACAGAAACCTTAGTCCTGGATGATCCTCAATCTATCTTAGAAGCTATTGAAGAAACTGAAATTGAGTTTCTAGAAAGAGATAATATCCTAGCAGAATTACACAATCTTAAAGATTTGAGCGCAAGCGTTCCAGAAAAAAAGCCTGAAATGCGTTTTTTAAGTCTGAAACGCTTAAACGAATCGGTGGCACATGAAGGTTTTAGACAAGATCGATGGCACAGTAATATCCATTGTCCAAATTGTCGCAGTACCTATTTAAGACGATTGCCCCAAGTACCCACAAAATCTCACCATAATCATCGTTATCAATGTTTAGCCTGTGGCATGTTCTTCAGTGATGATACAGGCACACCGATGGAACAAGGTCTTCCCCCTTTACAAATCTGGATGCAATGTTGGTATCTTTTGGGTTTTACAGATTCCTTAAGTTTCATTGCCAATAAATTGGGCTTGGATATTCCCACTGTTGAATTTATGGTAAGACAACTTAGGCAAACCTTTCATGCACAGCAACCTCAGATCGATATGGACTACATTGATTGGAATAAACAATCTGATCATCTGCGCGCGCAACTCAAAGAAGATCTCATGAAGCAATATGAACGCTTGAACGCCAATATTGCAACCGCCCCAAAAGATACGGCAGAATTTCGCCGTCAAAAAAATATCCGAGATGATTTGGATACAAAACCTAGCCCCCCTTCTGCGGGGAAAAAACGCTAGCAATTCGCCCCCTTTGAGGGGGCGAATTGCTGCCATATTCAAGAACTCGGGATGACAACTTCACTGGAAACTATATCATTATTAAACATTAAAGCATGAACAAACCCTAAGACAACAAGCATTATCCCAATAGCACCCACGGTGAGGATCACTTGAGTGGGTAACCAGCCCAGCATAAAAACACATAAAAGATACGCACTTAAAAACAAACCTATGATATACCAAATTGAGGTTAAAGGACGCCCCTGTCTTTTATAAATGGGTGAGAGATAGCCTAAAGCTAAATCAGCCGTATTATGAATACCTTTAAGGCTTTGATACAAAAATATTAACATCAGTAGGGCCACAATGCGTTGTGATTGAGGTTGTGCTAAGACTTCTAAAAACGACTGCCACATATCAAGAGATACATGAGGAATAATCCATAAAAACATCATGCCAGGAAAAATCATGGCTATCAAGCAGGCAACCAAAATTGATTTGCCTAATGAATGCCTTGCAATAAAACTCGTCATCCAGGGTATTAATACCACATGCCAACCCCATATGAGTAGGGTTAAACGATTTGTCTGACTTTCTAGAGATAAATTGCCTGCAAAGTAGCTTTTGATTTTCGTGTTCTCTACACCCAAGGTAAATGCAGAACCCAATCCATGTATCCATAACAGGGCAAGCACTAATAATAGGATATACGTGATCGACATACTCCCCAAAGACATATTTTTTTTGATCATCCATTGTGCAAATTTTTGATTTGATTTGCGAAACACCAGCAATAATAAAGCCAAAATAAATGCACTCCGGATAGGATAACTATATAAAGAAGGAAACTCAAAATAATGATTCAGGGTATCCCCTATCCATATGAAAGAAAACCCCATCAATAATACGATAGGAAAAAGGCTGACTGTATTTATCGTCACACTGATAAATTGATAACAAAATGAGGCGGGTTGCTTCGAAAATTCAGAGAAAATAACTCTTTTAAATAAGGGGGAAATGCGCCGTTCTTGACTTAAATAAGGCAACCCAATTCCCAAAACCGCATATAAAAGCCAGGGACAAAAACCGATGATAAAGGCCTGCGTTTTGAAAAGATTAAATAATGTTGTTGCATCCAAGGTTTGCAAGCGGGGATTCAATGCTGTTTGATGGGTCATTTGATGGAAAAAAAGCAAGGTAATGCCAAAAATAAGCCCCTGTCCTATGATAAGTTTACAGGACTGCAAAAAAGCATTTTCGTCTTTAGGGGATGTTAAATAGCATGGATAACGCTTTGCACGCAAAATTAACGCTAAGAACCCCAATAAAGATAATCCTGCCAGGGTGTATAGCAATCCCCAGGTGAGGGGATTTGGGCTGATGATAGATAGGGCAACGATAATGAAAACGATCCCAAATCCAAGGTAACCTGTGCTGTCTAGACTGAAAACCTTTTTTCTATTTTGCAAGTGAATCCTCTAATCAATCTGGTGCATTAATGTTGCTAGGGGCCAGTCGAACCACCCGTACCGGTATTGCCCCCGGCCGGAGGAATGTTGAAGGTATTCGAACCGGTACCCGTGCCTCCGCTACCCCCAGACGAGGGAATGGGTGTACTCCCGCTACCGGAAGGACCTCCTGTGCTGCTCCCAAGGGCCATGACTGAATTCAGTTTCACTATTAATTGCGCATCCTGCACTACTTTAACCGCCGCTATCGCATTCCTTAATTCTTCTTGGCGAAAATTTTCAGCCATGACAGCATTCTGCCAAGCCAACATTTGTGCGATTTGCACTAAGGTATACAAATTATTGTCAGGCTGACACCCGGGGATAGCACCCATCACCGGATTACCAGAGGAATCGAAGGCGAGTTGGCCAAAAATATTTTTCTGTTGTTGCAAACAAAGGGCTTTATTTAAATTCGTCTGATTAGTTTGTTGCCATTGTTGATTATAATAATGCGAAGTAGGATCGCTAGACACCATTTGCATAATAGTCCCTGGTATCGTAATACTCCCACCCTGAGGGGGGGTTAAACTGGAAGGCGCCAAACGTCTTGCATAGATTTCTGCAAATGCCTGCCTTGCCACGGACATTAAGGCCTGAGTCGCTGCGCCTTTTGCAAATGTCCCTTGTGTTGCCGCATCACTCGTATTGACACTGGCATTTGGCAGTTGGGTCGTGGTATCCGGCGTGGAATCAATCAAATTATTCATAAATTGACGCACGGCTGCTTGCTGTGCAGATGTATAACTATCAGGCCCAAGCATTGTTGAAATTTTAAGATCCCCGTATTGTACACTTGGATCTGTTGTGTTTTGGTAAGTATTAAAATGCGTATCAGTCACTGTTTTAGCACTGTTGTCTATACCAGAAGAGATTGTAGAAGTCTCCGTAGGTACCCCCATGGAATTCATGGTTGTCGTCGTCGTCGAGGGAGGTGTTGTAAATAATCCTGTGGCAACCCCAGCATTTTGTATTTGATCTATGGTTGGCGTTAATTGCTGAGATGGCAGGGGTGCGGGATCTGAAAACGCACAAAAGCTTGCGCATAACATCCCCAGCCCAAATACAATATTCATGCATTTCATTAATCGCATATTAATACCCCCTGATAATGTCTTCGCGAGATGGTTTAGACGATTCACCCGTTGATGAGGGTGAGGATGGCGATGTTTGCGCTTCTGTTCCAGCGCTACTCGTACTATCTTGACTGCTGGTTTGTTTATCTTGCGCATTTGCACTTTGATTATCGGTGTTTGGACTGGTATTCGCACTAGAATCGGTGCTTTTCGCCGGTTTTGGCGGTTGTGATAACTGTTTTTGCACCAATTGTGGATCTACGCCAAAAAAGGGATCGGATCCCCATTGTGAACCATTGGCTGCGAGTAGGGCAGATTTCGATTGAGCATGTTGTGACTTTTTTTGAAATTTTCCCAGCAACTGTGGTCCCCATTGCGCTCCACTGACCAAGACAACAAGCACAAATATGCTCACTAGAATTCTTTTATTCACTTTGGTTCTCCAAGGCTTTTAAAACAGTTGATACCCTTTGTGGTGCAAACACTCGGGATAATAACTGCAATCGTTCAAATACCAAATTACGTCTTAAAAAAAGCTGTGCATAGGGGTTAGGGGTCTTGCCCTCACCCGTCTCGCTGGCTTCTTCTGCAAACATCAATAGTTGGGATGCCGTCCCAGGTTTACTCACATCCAAAGATTGCAATATCCTTAATGCACGAGAAGCATGTGTACAAGCTAAAACACGGATCAGTTTTGCTTCTTCTCCCAATTCAAAATCTTTGGCATTTTCCAAAACATTCCCTAAACGAATTAAAGCCGCTTCAATGACAGGGTTTGTATCTAATACCCAGGTTTCCATGCGTTCTATGGATACAATCACGCGATAAAGAGTGCGTCTATCGTAACTGTCCCAAAACGCATGTACTGCGTCTAAATGCAAATCAGGCATAGTATAAAACTTGTCTCCTGTGCAATTAGGGATATCTCCTTTATACTATACAGTGACAAACCGCAATTTGCCAGGGACCTTGGGAGGTTACGAAAAAAGAGATGGGTTTTTTTAGAACTGTTGGGAAAGTAACTGGCTTCGTGTTTAATTTCAAGGTTGCTACCTGGCTGAATTACGATCACCTCAAAGACACGACCATATACCTTTGCAAACTGTATATCACTTTATTCCGCATTCCCACTGAGACAAACGCCAAAGAAACTTTTAATGAGGCAAGTGACAGGCTTTCTTGGACTGAAGATTTGCTTAAAACACAGGCCCAACATTTCTTGACAATATCCTGTCTTTTTTTATTCTCATTTTGCTGTATATTCTGTTATGGAATCTATCTTTTTCAGGCCATGCACAATCTGATGGGCGCCATGATGTCCTGGGGTATTTCTTGCTTTGCGCTTTCACAAAGTTTTCGTTATCATTTTTGGCGGTATCAAATTAAAAAACAAAAATTGAATTGCAGCATCCGTGAATGGGCGCAAGATACTTTCTATAAAGGCTTCTTTAAATGAACAGGCATGTTCTCATCAGAACCTTAAAATATTTATGTTTATTTACTTTGCCCTTGTTTGCTGGAGAAGTTTTGGCTGCCGTTTTTACGGTTATTCCGACAGATAAATCCCAAGAATATCTTGGAACTATTTTTGGTGGCAGTATCGGTGCTGTGACATTAAGCGGGAGCAGTAATCCCTTACTCTCTAATATGTTTGAAAAATTTAATTTTATTGTTGTCACTTTCGGCGTCATCATCGTTTCTTATATCGGCGTGATTGCCGCTGTCAATTCTGCCAGAGAAGGCGAGGCTCTTGGCAAAAGACTAAATTCCTGGGCAATTATGCGTGCCATGATGGGCATGTTATTGATGATTCCTACCCCAGGCACAGGCTATTCCGTGATTCAAATGACGGTTATCTGGATTGTATTAAATGGCATTGGCGCAGCCAATGCCGTCTGGGGTGTGGTTTTAAATAATCTTGCACAAGGACTTTCTATTGGTCCCATCACTGCTTTTCAGGGCAGCGCCGTCAGTGGTGGTGGGGGTGCAACAATTGGCACAGACACCACACAAAGCTTGTCGAGATCTGTGCTTCTGGCTGCTACTTGCATGAGCAGCATTAATCAAATGAACCCACCGCTTGCCATTGGCAATAATATCACTGTGAATGTAGGCATTTGGCCTGCTTATCCCGATCATCCCACCAGTCCTACCGATCCCATCCAACAGGCTTCCGTGATTTCACAAAATGCAGTGATTACAATAGGGGTCCCAGGTCAGGTGTATCCCAACAAAACGCCCTTTGTTGATATTTGTGGCAGCATTAACGTCAACACATATATTAATAAACCCCAGCCAGGTACGCCCATTACCGTGAACACACAGGCTTTTAATACAGCCAGTGTGGCTCAGCGATTGAATATTAAAATTAATGGCGTACAAGCGATGTTTTCGGTTCTCCAAGATGCTGCAACTTTATTGGCCACTCCTTACGATCCAACCACTGCTCCCCCAGGTGTTCCTGCGCCTGGTCTACCTACTGCTGGATATATTGGGATGTCTTCTGATGCGTTTCAAGGTCAAATTGTGAATTTATTGGGCGGGATTAGACTTGCCGCAGGTGCGGGTGCACCCGCTTGGGGTAACGCCCAACCACCCGATACTTCAATGGCTGCAGGTGCCGCCACTGCACGTGCGGTAGCACTTTATGGATGGATAGTGGCAGGTAGCTATTACTATGCTTTGACGAAGGCACCCACCGGTAATGATTTGCAAGAAAATCCTGCAACCTTTCTTCCTGCGCCGGGACCTAATCCGCCACCTATTCCAACACCCACAGGGGCGTCGCCCACTGGGTCAGCTTTTACCTCTTCTACTCCACCGCCTCCTCAATGGGGCATAGATCTTTATAACCAATTGGGTACCATAGGCAATCGAAACATTATGAATCAGGCCCTTACCCAGGCAAATAATTATTGGATGGCAGATAAAGATTATGGGGGTCCTCCTGGCCTGCCCTCTTTTGGATCTGGACAAGCCAGTTCTGGTAATTGGATGATCGATGCTATCATCATGCCTATCGCCAAAAAGATACGTGATCCTGTGCTTAGTTGGTTGCAAACACTGGTGACAGGACAAGATGTCGAACCTTTAGCCTCTATCGGAAGATTTGGTTGGCAACTGATGGTGGCAGCCGAAGTGGCGCTTATTCTCGGCATCCTCATTGTGTTTGGTGTCATGATAGCCATTTCTTCAGTCTCTTGTTTAAACCCCTTGCCTTTTGTAGGCATGTCTGTTCTTGCGCAAGTGTACACCCTAATATTTGCATTATTGATCATCATGTGGCTTGCAGGCGCTACCTTAGGCGTTTATGTACCGCTTGTCCCCTATCTGATTTTTACAACCACCGCAATTGGTTGGTTTATTCAAGTGATAGAAGCCATTGTTGGTGCACCCATTGTCGCCTTAGCCATGGTACAACCCGGTGGTGAAGAAATTGGTAATTTAAAAGCTTCTCTTGGTATTTTAGTGGCTGTCTTTATTCGCCCTGTTTTAATGATATTTGCCTTTGTTATTGCCTCAGGCTTAGTACGCGCCTCCATCGCTTTAATTAATTTTGGATTTGTACAAGCCATCAATCAAAGCGTTCTCCCCACAATGTTCAATATTATCCCTGTCATCACATTATATGTGGGCTTGATCACCGCAATTGTTAATCAGGCCTTTGGCATCATTCCCGATCTGCCCAATAAAGTCTTAAAATTTATGGGTATTGAAGGCGGTGGTTTCGATCCGGGTAAGATGATTGAAGGCGCTAAAACTGGATTTGATAAAGGTGCCGCAAAAGAAGGATTGGCAGCACAAGGTTTACAAGCCGCAGGTGGTGCTGTTGGAAAACAGATGGATAAACTTGGCGGCGGCGGCGGCAAAAAACCACCAGGAGGCGGCGGCGGTGGTGGTGGCGGCGGCGGCGGGGGTGGCGCGCTTCCCACACCTTCACCACCAACAGGCCCAACATCTTCCACTATGGGTGGCAATGTGATGTCCTCACCCACTGGCGCGGGTACTGGATATGGCGGCGGCGGTGGTGGTGGCGGTGCACCTGGTGGTGGCGCAGCGGGTGGTGGTGGCCTACCTAAGCCTCCTGCTCCTCCTGGTGGCGCTCCTGGTGGTGGAACATAAAAGTGAAGATAGGCAGGCTTATTTCATTCCTGGTATAGGCATGTAGCGAATTTCTCGTTCTGATCCTTCTTTTGTATCGTTTTTATCAGCATTATTGCCTTCACAATGCCTTTCTAATCTCTCAAGACCTTCTGGGTTAACAATCCCGATACATATTTTTACCGCTAAGAAAAATAATTCCACTAAATGTTTAAAAACGAAACCCTCAGGACGCATAGCATTTTGATCAATGATCACAGCGGCATCATGTTTCACTGAATCCGACCATTTATCCATCAAAGATCCAATCAGGTTTTGCGACGATTTAGGCAGAGTGGCATATTGTTTTGCCAGGAAATTCGCAAGTTCATTATCTCTTAACATGGCTAAAAGCCTATCTTGCGATGCTTTACGAACCCGCTCATCCGCATTATTTAGATCGATTCCATTCAAGTTGTCTGCCGTCTGCTTATCGATCTTAGCAATTTCTCTTAACATATCATGCACTTGTTGCCAAATGCCTTGTATATTTTGATTTTCTGCAACAGTGGCGAGTCTTTGCAAAATGGCTTGTAGGTTACCTGCAATACCACCGTCAGGATTGGATAATTTTTCAACGTCTTTTTTCAAAGGTTCTTCACCAAACGCATTGGCAAGATTACGCAGACGCTGCGTTATATTTTCGCTAAACTGTTTATCATTATTCACTGCCATTTTATAAAGCCCTCCAAAGTAGGGATGCCTAAAATATAACCCTATTTGAACACATTGGGGGGCAAAAGTAAATAGTTATATGACTAAATTTTATAATAATGCTGTATTTTTATACAGATTAAAAACCATCATCCCCGCGAATCCTCCCCGTCATCCCCGCGAAAGCGGGGATCCAGCTTTTATGCGCTTTTCCTGGATTCCCGCTTTCGCGGGAATGACAGCTATCTCCAGATAAAACAACGATAAAAGTTACCCCTCTTGCATCAAAAAAAACAACATTATATAATTCCAACTTAACGGAAAATTTGAGGATAGTATGAACTTGTTTACAAAGACTGAGAGTTTAGAGAAATGATTGCAGAAAGCTTATTCTTTTTCCTCATCCTCATCTTCTTTTTCGGGCTCACCAGTCTCTTCCTCAGGTTTTTTCTCTTCAAAATCTTCTAAATCAGGAAATTCTGGCAAGTCTGGCAACTCTTCATCAATATCCTCCTCTATAACAGTTCCGCTGTCCTCTTGTACAGAAGCAGGATCAAAAGGTTCTCCCCCAAAATGTTTAATCAAGGCATTAATATCTTCCAGCATACCCTCGACATCGGATTCAAAATTAATGGTTGGGGGGAAACGCGTGGCATTTTCAATGTCAGCAATAATACTATTGGCAATTTTTAAGGCATCTGTTTCAGATTTACCGCAGAGCCTTTCAATATGCTTCATTTCTTCTAAAGTCGAACCTCGTCTAATCAGAGGTAAAGAGAAGAAAGCCTTATTTTCTTCCCCAATCATGCGTAATACAATTGGGGGCACTTCAATTTTGGTAAAAGCTGACATCTCATTTTCAATGCCCGGATCTTCATAAGGCACACTTAAGCCCTTTTGTTTTTGTACTTCTGTTTCTAAGAGACTAATTAATGCAGCCACCCCTTGTTCATGGGGTTTTAAATTAATAGCACCTTGTAGGGATTGGGTTAAAATTTTAATATCTTCATTGGCTTCTGGTGGGGGAATTTCATAATTCGGTGTGCCAAAGACTTGTTTGAAACGTTTAAAGCGCTTATCCATATCCACCAATACGGGTTCGCTCGGCGGCTCCACTTTCAAGAATTGATTGAGTCTTAATTTTTTGACAGGTTTTGGCGAAGCATAAAACACATCGGCACGCACAATTTTCGATCTAAAAAAGATATGCATCTCGCCTGGACGTTGATCTTTTAAATCCATTAAATCAATACGCTGACGTTTATCTACAGAAGCGCTACGGGTATCCATATAATTTAATGTCAGACTGCCGGAATCCATTTGAAAACCACTGACATTAGTGGCATAAGTTTCACCAGCCACCTTATTAAAATATTCCCAGGTTTCTTGTGGATCTTCTAGTTTCATGCAAATCTTAATATTACAGTTAGCACCAATGGAAGCTGCCTCTTCTTTTGAAGCTTTTTGAAAAGCAGGTAAATCTTGTCCTGCAAAAATGGCTGAAAACCCAAGCGATCTGGCCTGTGCAGGCACCACTGCAAATCCTTCTACTGCATAATAGCCATACTCATCCATAATGCACACAAAAGGAGATGGAGAAGTGGTGGGTTTTCTTAAGACCACATCTCGATAATCGCCTTCCACTTCTTCGCCTAAACCTGCAGCCATCATGGCTTTTAAAGAAGCGACAATGACTTTACCCAAATTAGACAGTTCCATCGGGGATTTTTCCAAGGCTGGCAATAAAACCACCATGATGCGACGATTCAATACCACATCCTTAAAATCAACTTCAGCTAGATTGGTACGAATAATATGCCCATACGTATCGGCTAAAGATCCGAAAGTTCTTGTTAATTGCATGGTAATAAAACCATGCTGCTCTCGCACTTCACTACTTTGATTGCCTTTTTTCGTTCTGTTATAACCAGGCAAATTATAGAGATACGCTGTCAAGGGTTCTAATATTTGCTTAGGAAAAGTATCCAACGGCACACTATGATTTTCATCAATTGGGAAACGCTTATCTACCACGATGGTTTCTAATTTTTCCAAAATAAAATAATCACGAATACTATTGGCATCTAATAAAATATGGCCTGCATCTCGCATCACCACTAAGACTCTCATGAGGGATTCTACAAAGTTAATGGCTCTGTTGGTCCACATATCATCATTACTCGCGCCTCCCTGTTGTTTACCACTGGACATCAGGCTGACAACAAGTTGAGATAACATGCTCGAAGAACCCCGTGCAAAAGGATTCATTGTATTGGATAAACGTGTTTTTTGTGGGCCCAAAATGTCTCTGGCGCCCGTCATAAAGTTAATCAACAAGATATCATCTTCTCTTCCCATGCTACGTACCATGGAAAAAATCTTCGCATATAAACTATTATCGCCTTTACCATCGATATAAATAAAACCACTGGCTTGAACAAGAGAATTAAAAGCAATTGATATCAACGCTTCTGTTTTACCACTACCAGTCGATCCGAAAATCAGCACATGGGTGCGCATATCTTCATTGTTAAACCATAATTCTTCGTTTGTGAGCCTATCATTTCCAAAATAAGCAATACCCGTTCCTATCTTGGGTTTATTAGAGCCTGGTTTAGGATCGTTATAATCTTTGGTATGTGCTATTTTTGGAATACGGAAAGGCAAGGTGGCTGGACGGCTGATAGAAAACAAAAATAACCCAAGGCAAACCACCCCCAAAATATCGCTTGCCATAGGAAACATCATCATGGTTACAAGACTCGTGATACAAACCAAAATCACCACAGTTGGCTTGGCTAAGGCTTCTGCGGCCCTGACCCCTAAAGGACGAGTATCTCGCGCCAGTTGACGTGCAGAAAGTTCTTGTTTGGTATCCAAACCCCGCATCATATGGCCGCTTCTCCCTCGGTCTTTGCTGCTTTTTTAGCTTTCTCTTCTTCGTAGCGCTTTAAGATATCTTCGCGTTCCTGTTCACCTGGAATATAAAGTACTTCGTTTAGTGCAATCTCTAAGGCAACAACGGCATTGTCCACTATCGGTACACTTAAAGGACGTTTTAAGGCTAATTCGTAATACCAATGACAAAAAATACCCGCAACTTCTGTTGTGGGTGTTTGTCTTCCAACGTTATTGATTACATACCACAGACGTCTATCCAGCGGTTTCACCCATAGAAAATCTGCAGAGGCTAATACCCCGTCTTCTCTCGCAAACAATAAAAGAGAAGCCATCACGGTAAATTCATAGGCATGACTTTTGCAAATACGCTGTACAGTTTTATCGTTATAATGTTTTTTCCATAGAGCATCACAACCGCTGAAATCTAATTTTCCTGCTCCAGCGGACTCGGCCAATTGCTTTACCATGTCTTGCGCAGCTTGCGTATTTCGACAACCTCTTGCAACAAACACTGCAAAAATAGCACGTCTGTGCGCTGGCATGTTTTGGGGACCCTGCCAAGCTCTGCCAAGTTGTGCCGAAAAAGCACGCGCCGCTCTCGATTTATCTAAAACAATTTTAAACTCGGCCTCTTTGATTTTGGAAAAACCAGAACCTTCTATTTCTGCAACACCAATCGCCACAAGCTTATTTTTCTGAGCATAGATCATGGGCGTCATGGCCATGGCCCAGGGCCCTGAATCTATATCTGTTTCTGTCAGGTTAAGTTTGCTGACGATTTTTACTTGAGGCCAATTTTCTTGTTCTTGTAAAAGAAGGCTTTTCATACTATGACGCCGTTTAAAACGTATGCCAATATGAGTAAAATAAACATATATGGATATCAACAATAATAATAAAGCAATCGGAAAACGTAAGAATTCACCTGCGTCATTGCTTAATTGGGTGGCAGCTTCCGCTGTCAGTGTATCAGGATTAAGCGAAGCGAACATTGCCAAATCTGCTTCTATTTTAAGTTTCCAATCCGCTAACATTTGACCAAAGCCAGGGATGAGATCTGTTGGTATCCAAGAAACCACCGCATGTGCTAGCATCAATTCGTATTTTCTGGTCGCTATAAAAAAAGTTTTCAGTTGAACATCAGCAAAATACCAAATCACTGCGCCCACGATGACGATTAAAAATAATACCCACAAAACATAGTAGGAATTTTTATCTTGGCCGCCTGAGTCCTGTTGTTGTCCTGCCATTAGTCGAGCATCAAATCATCTAAAGAAATAGCCTCTTTTGAGGCCGCTTGCTGCATAAATTCATGCAATACATCTGTTGCACATAACAGTCGCAACACAGTGGGTGTGCTACTGTCCATCTGCACAACCACCCCCAATTGCGCACTATCCGAGCGTTCAAAGGTTAAACCGAGACCATAACCCAAACAGAAAGAAGATAGCTGGTCTGCTCGTCGCATGATGGCAGGTAAAAGTCCCGTGGTCGAAAAAACATGTTCATAGGAAACAGGATTTCCTTTAATCGTATATTTACAACCCATCGCTTCTGCAACGGTGGTAAGCTGCTTAGAAAAATCCAAAATCTTCCCCTATTTAAAGCATGCTGTTATTGTAGCTCATGGAGGAAGGCGAATGCCATGATACGCGCATGGCTTTCATGATCAGGCTATGGCCTTTTTCAAGAAATCCCCCCGCCATGCGAGCTTTGCTCGC